>JAKFXW010000178.1 GCA_021731185.1 Gallionellaceae bacterium | reverse complement strand
GTACTGTCTTCGTCGCCTCATCCTTGCCGCCTTGTGCTCCTTTTTATCGGAAACTGGAATTAAATGTCCGATGCCATCCATCCGCGCACTGCATCCAGCTGGCTGTATTGCGTTAAATCAATTTGCAGTGGGGTGATGGACACACGCTGCTGCGCGATGGCATGAAAATCTGTGCCCTCCCCCGCATCCTGCTCTTTGCCTGCCGCGCCCACCCAATACACCGTTTCACCGTGCGGGTTCGTTCCTTTTACAACTGGCTCGGCTTTATGCCGCTTGCCTAATCGTGTCACTGCTTTACCCTGCAATTGCGCGTAAGGAATATCCGGCACGTTGACATTCAACAGCCACGGGTGCGTATGCGTACGTTGTTGAAACTGCAGTACCAGCTCCACCACAACTTGTGCGGCAGTCGCATAATGAGCTTGATTCTTGCCTGCCAATGACACCGCAATCGATGGAATACCCAATAAAAATCCTTCCGTTGCGGCAGCGACCGTGCCGGAATATATGGTGTCATCACCCATATTTGCGCCTGAATTAATGCCAGAAATAACCATATCAGGCTGTGTCTCCAACATGCCTGTCACCGCCAAATGCACACAATCCGTTGGCGTGCCGTCTACATAATAAAAGCCATTCGCGGCGCGACGCAAATTCAGTGGCCTATTCAATGTCAGCGAATTGCTTGCGCCACTGCGATCACGTTCCGGAGCAACGACCACTACCTCGGCCACCGTTGCCAACTGCTCCGCAAGACAGCTTAAACCAGGCGCGAAATACCCATCATCGTTACTCAATAAAATACGCATTTAATTTTGGAATGTTCTAAATCAATTTCGAGTAATTAAAATATTGATATTGTTATTCAAAGAACGCGAAGCTGAGATAAGGCACGACGCAGCAACACATTGAGGTGCTACAATAACCAGGACACGCTATTGTTTTTTGATAGCGTAGTCAAATGGCTAGTTGTTTCATCCAGGCGTACCTGACGAAGGCACAGCGTGTGTTGTTGGCACTGTGTCAACTTTGCACTCAATTTATTGAGTAGCAAATTGCCTGACTTTGTTATTAGTCCCTTAGCGGCAATTCCACTAGGCAGCTTACTGCGTAGTGGATTACCTACCTTTGGTACAGTCACGGCGTACCCTTTGTGGGCTTCAAGTTATCGGTATTTATTACAAATTGGAATTACCATCCGGACTCCCGCTCGGGTGATGCTGAAATTTTATGGATGCTCAAATCGGCTCCGTTAAATTCTTCTTCCGCATCCATACGTAATCCCATTATTTTTTTAAGTCCACCATAAATAATAAAACTGCCAACTAGCGCAATGCCGATCCCCAACAATGTGCCAAGTAGTTGCGACATAAAACTTACCCCGCCCAAGCCTCCAAACGCTTGCAAACCAAATATCCCGGCCGCCAATCCACCCCAGGCACCACATAATCCGTGTAAAGGCCACACACCCAACACGTCATCAATTTTCCAGCGATTTTGGGTCAACGTAAACATAAAAACAAACAAGCCACCTGCTACACCACCCGTTACCAATGCGCCCAATGGATGCATCAAATCTGACCCCGCACAGATCGCCACCAAACCAGCCAGTGGGCCATTGTGAACAAAGCCCGGATCGTTTTTTCCTATGGCCAATGCAGCTAGCGTACCGCCGACCATTGCCATCAACGAATTCACCGCCACCAGTCCGCTGATTTTATCGATGCTTTGTGCCGACATGACATTAAAGCCAAACCAGCCCACTGTTAGAATCCAAGCACCCAAGGCGAGAAACGGAATACTCGACGGCGGATGCGCGGAGATGCCGCCATCCTTGTTGTATCGACCGCGCCGCGCACCGAGCAATACCACTGCCACCAAGCCTATCCACCCGCCCACTGTGTGAACCACCACAGAGCCTGCGAAATCATGAAATTTTGCACCAAACTGCGCCAGCAACCACGCTTGAAAACCATAGGCATCATTCCAGCTAATGCCTTCAAAAAACGGGTAGACAAATCCCACCAGCAGAAACGTAGCAATCAATTGCGGATTAAATTTTGCGCGTTCGGCAATACCGCCAGAAACAATGGCTGGAATCGCAGCGGCGAAGGTCAGCAGAAAGAAAAATTTAACCAGGTCATAGCCACTTTTTTGTGCAAGCGTCTCGGCACTGACAAAAAAATTCACCCCGTACGCAATGCTGTAGCCAATAAAAAAATAAGCGATGGTCGACACTGCAAAATCAGCCATGATTTTGACCAGTGCATTCACCTGATTTTTTCTACGCACCGTGCCTAATTCAAGAAACGCAAAACCGGCGTGCATGGCCAGCACCATAATGGCACCCAGCAAAATAAACAGTGCATCGTTACTGACCTTCAAAGACTCCATACTTCACCCAAAATTAAATTGATTATGACCAGAATTAATTATGACCAGATACAACACGCCATCGTATCTTCCCCATCTCACCCGACAAAGTAACGAAAAGTCAGCCTAACTGCATGTCGCTATGTAAGCTGACTGCTTCACACTTTTAGCGCAGCTATATACCCCTTCAAATCATCAATAATTTCCTGTGAATGACGTGAAGTTTCTACCTTGTCATAGACTTTTTTAATTTTTCCCTGCGGATCGATTAAAAAAGTATAGCGCTTGGCCATTTTGACCACGAACAAATTATTCAGCACGCCGTAGCGCGTAGTGACTATCTTGTCTGTATCTGCCAACAATGGAAAAGGCAGCCCATGCTTTTTGGCGAAGTCCGCATGACTGCTGCTATCATCTACGCTGACACCAACTACTTGCGCGCCTAACGCAGTGAGCTTGTGTATGTCATCGCGAAACTTACAAGCCTCCTCGGTGCAACCAGGCGTGTCGTCCTTGGGATAAAAATACAGCACCAGCCATTTGCCGCGATAATCTGCCAGCGTATGGGACTTATTATGCTGATCGGACAACTTAAAGTCAGGGGCAACCTCGCCTACTTTAGGTACATCCCCAGCACGCGCCATCTTGCCGATTAATAACAACGCCAGTGCGCCAAATATACCTAGCAATATTAACCATTTCATGATTTTCTCCTTAATTCCAGCGATAAGAAATTGACTCCGATTAACACCCCACATTGTTTCAGCTTGAGGTTTGTTAAACAACCAGTATGATACCAGTGCTGGCGATGAATCCATAAAATGAATAGCGCAATGAAATAATGTTTGGGCAATACCCCACAAGGGGACAATGTCCCCTGCGACTAATATCTGTCATTCTGATTTATTTCAATTGTTAATAAATCAAGGTGCAAAGCGGCACATTTTATACATAGCGTCATAAATCGTAGCGAGCGGATGAAGGGCAAGGCGTGCGGAAGCCTTGCATGGCCATTCGACTAGGCTGGCAAAAAACACCAGCCAAGTCGCTGGTCAGCGCAGGAGCCGGAATGTACATAGACGTACATGAGGACTCCGAGTACCGCGCTGACAATTCCGCATACGGCTTGCCGAATAGCGGATTGCGTGCCTTTGGTGGTGTCAACTTCTCAAGCTCACCAGAGCTTAGAGAATTGCCTACCTTTGGTGCAACACAGCCATTCATTCGCGCATAACCAACGACTTGGTTGGCGTAGTTTGCCAACTTAGTCGGATGGCTAGTTGTTTCATCAGTAGATTTAGGTCGCTATGTATAGTATGGTCAGGAGCAGAAGACACCCAATACAGTGATCGTAATTATTGGGCATTGAAATTGCAATAGAATGCGCGTCGCGCCTCGGTAGCTCAGTGGATAGAGCGACCCCCTCCTAAGGGGTAGGTCACACGTTCGATTCGTGTTCGGGGCACCAGTTAGATATAAAAGTGGGTGCTTGATTAGTCAAGCTACCCCTTTTTATTTGTTGCATCGTTTCCGTCAAAGCCGCATAGCTACCGCTGATGATCGCGCGTTACTCGTCTTCGTGCGGCTCTTCGGCCCGTGAATTAAATCGGGCAGAATGAATTCAAGCAGGGCAAGTTATATACCTGCAGCCTACCAGAGATAGCAATAATCCGACCACCGAGCAATCCGTGCACCCGCACAAGCGCGGTTCGCGCGGGTTGCCGGCGGTCTTGATATTTATTCTTAGATACGAAGGGGATTTTGATGCTAGATTGTGGGTTATGTATTTAGAGTCCCCCGTGTTACTTGGACGGGGAGGGCTAATTGGGATTACTCGAATGAAATAAGGAATATCTGTTGAAGGTTAAGGTAGCTACTTCAAGTTGTGTGAGTTAACTTTGTAAGGGGGGATAGTAGCGTGGAAGTACTAAATAGCATGGCAACGGTAGTGCATAAGCGCTTGGTCGCTTTGGGATACTCAACACCCAATTTGCAAGTCATTCGATCTATACTTCGTATCGTTCACACCTCCTCGCTTATTACTGAAGAAGGTCGATTTGTTCAAGGTAGCATCACGCTGGCTAACCCTCAAAAACCTGATTACCCTCCATATATTCAACGATCGGATTACCCGCAATTCACAGCACTACAAACACCCGAGAAACTCACTCCGGAATTCTTCGTAAAAATTGCAAGAGCCGTTGATAAATGGTCTGGGTCTATTGCTATCTGGGGGGAAAGCCAGAAAACACTAGTTGTTTGGGGGATTGTAGATCAACTTGTTGCAACGAATATGCACCTAAATCGTGAAAATATTGGTGGCTTCTCTAACCCAGGGATACTCACAGTCATAATAGATCGGCCCGGTGATCTAACGGCCTATCACGGACATATTTTTCTTGCCTCACTAAGGGCGCAACGCCTCCTGCTAAGTGAGGCAGATGTATTCAGCTCGGAAGCATTAATTCGCAGGTTGTCTCCCACATTCTCACAACGGGCGTTAGCGATAACTTCAGCAATCAATAAAACCATACCATCTGACTATGACGATCAGCGCGCCCTTAATGCTTTGTTGAGCGCTTGGAAGGCGACGGTTGCTCGAATCTGCATAGGACTCCGACGAACGGGAACCGGTGGCACTTTGCTTATCACTCCTAAACCTAACCAAAAGTTGTTATCGACATCTTACGGTTTTCAGTATGAACGACTTGGCTCGGCAATTACTCTAGTGGCTTTGAACATTGACGGAAGCGTTGTCCTATGGGATAGGATTCAACTGCTTAATCATGATAACTTTAGCGAGGAAGTTGCAAAGGAAGCTAAGGGTCATAAACGGCGTGTGGGTAAGCGTAAGAAGAGTAAAGCATTAGGGTACTCCAGAATGCCGAAATCGTTAACCGATTTACTGGCTGGAAAATTAAACAAGTACTAAAACAGCAAGTTGAACTGTGACATCGAGGTTAACGGGTTTGACGAAGTTGGTTAGTGCATCAGAACAGACCGCTACAGTAAGACGACCTCTCCCCAGTGCCCAGTTTCATCTCTTACCCTGCACCATCTTCTATAAACAATGTTTTTGTATGGCTTATCTGCAGAACATCCCCCTCTGCTGGAGGTATGCCCGCCATGCAGATAAGTTACTTTCCCAGCCATGCGCGCCCCTTCGCTGTGCGGCCAATCTGCATGTCTTTGACCACTTGCGCCACCCTTACTCCTTGATCGACTACCATGCGTGCTACTTCGAGTTTAAATGCGGCTTCATAATGTTTGTGTTGCTTAGTCATTGTTGTTTCCTCTCTAGGTAAATAATAATCCTATTGAGGTGTCCATTTTTATTAGACCACTACAAGATGAGAATAATAGATAACAAAGAAGCCAGAGATTCTGGCTTCTTTGTTACTTTTTCCCATAGGCTGCATCATGATCGGGCGCGATAATCAAAAAGTTCATTATCTCGCCTTTTCTATACGCGACCGCTCGTTGAGACTGAGTAATTCGGAGCGAATAAATTGCCTCTATACCAACGGGTGGTTTTATGCTGACAATTTTTTCCCACTTTAAACCCTGATCTCTATATAACTGATCCCAAGTTAGTTGTTTCAACTTCTTAAGCGTATCAGTTACTCGATTGCGCTCTGTTTTATCAAGTTTTAGCCAACTTTCTTGAAATTCTGGATTGTTTAGATCCAACTGCACTTTCTTGTTCTGCATGGCTAATTTCTCCAAAGAAAGCGTCTAAGTCACCAACTACCTTCGGTGGGTTGCTTTGAGCATAGGCTAAAGCACGTTTTAAATCCTGATTCACTTGGGGCTGATGCAACCACATCTCATTTTCAGGGATGACTAGGGCTGTACGAACCATCCAAACGCCAGGTGCGCGCTCTTCAACGAGCACCTGACGCCCAGCAAACTCCTTTCCAAGTGAAATCTGACCGTTTGCACCGATAACTTTCACGCTAGTTTTAGTTTCAATTGTATTCATTTTGGTTACCTCCCGGCGTTGAGCACGTTACCGTACTTCGCCATCGTGTATGTGTATGTGTGTGTGTGTATGTGTATGTGTATGTGTA
>JAKFXW010000176.1 GCA_021731185.1 Gallionellaceae bacterium | reverse complement strand
CAATTTCTTTGTAAAGGACAGCGCACACATTGTGGCTTGCTGCGCGTGCAAATAAGCGCGCCTAAATCCATCAACCCCTGCGTATAAGTTGTAATTTCATTTTTCGGTAAAAGCCGCTCGGCCTGTTGCCACAATTTCGCTTCTATTTTTTTATCGCCCGTATACCCTTCAATTGCACAGAAGCGCGCCAACACGCGCTTAACATTGCCATCCAAAATTGCCTGTCGTTGTTGAAACGCAAAGGCACTGATCGCAGCCGCAGTGGATCGGCCTATGCCGGGCAGGGCGAGTATATCTGAATATAAATTGGGAAATATGCCACCATGCTGCTGCATGATTTGTTGCGCGGCACGATGTAAATTTCTTCCGCGTGAGTAATAGCCCAGCCCGCTCCAGTACTCCAAAACTTCTTCTTCACTGGCGTGTGCAATATCACTGAGGTTAGGAAAACGATCTACGAACCGCTGATAGTAGGGAATGACGGTTGCAACCTGGGTCTGCTGTAACATGATTTCAGACAGCCACACTCGATATGCATCTGCGCCTTGCCAAGGCAAATGGTGGCGACCATGCTGGTGATGCCAATGAATAATCTGGGTAGCGAAATCACTCATACTCTAGTCACCATAGCAGGGATGAAAATCTCCCGCTACTTGAACAGCCCTTTCAGCTTGCTCTTAAGCTTATCTTGAATTTCTGTTTTGATCTCTTCTTTTTTGGCTTCTATTTTCTGCTTGGTCGCTTCCGACACCATAGACCCAAATTCCAGCTTGTATTTTAAATTCGTGAATGGCCCACTGAGTCGCACTGGCACGGTAAGTCCACCGACCTGATCGCTACCGCCTTGCCCTTCCAACGTTTTTGCCAAAGTTGCTCGTGCTAGATAATTGATACTGTCATTGCCTATATCAATATCGCCCACGCCTGACAATCTCAATAATGGTGACTTCATCAACAGATCATCATTGTGCGCTACGCTCTGTGTAACTTTAAAGCTGGCTTTCATTTCGCTGAAGTCTGTTTGCTCTTCCTTGTTGGCTGACTCAGTTTGCGCTGCAGAACCTTTACCAAACTTGCCTTGTACATCGCGTATTTTTTTCGCAATATTTATCCCTTTGATCGCACCATCCTTCAATAGCAACGCCATGTTGCCGTTGAGAGATTTTTTCAGTGCATTAACACTATTGCCCTGCGTTTGAAGATCGAGCGTAACATCGCCACGACCCATCAAGGTATCAAAATCAGCCATGTCCTTTAGCAATGGCGCAATGTTGATGCCGCTTAATTTTTGCTTGATAGTTATTTCCGGCGCAGCTTGCACATTAATTCGCAAACTGCCATTCACGCTGCCTTGATATAGAATGGCAGCGAGTGGACTGACATCAACTATGCCCTGTTTTGCTTTGACACCAATATCCATTTTGGCAATTTTTAAATTGGCAGCCTTGAATGCGCCCACGCGCAAACGACCATCCAGATTCAAACTTTTTAGCACAGATAAATCCAGCGGCTCATCTAATGAAGCAGCTTCTGTTGTTGGTGCTGCTGACTCAGCTTTAGGCAGATAAGCATCCACATCGAACTGATCAGCCTCTATATCAAATTTAATTGCTGGCTGGGCAAAATTATTTACCGCCACCTGAATTTTTACCTGGCTCTGCAACATGCCGCCCGCCAATTTGATTTGCAGACTATCTCCTTGCATATGAATGCTGCCTTTCATTGTCCCCTTGTGGGGCATTTCACCGCTGACTGCTTTGTTGGGCAGTGCATCCCCAGCACCGCTGACTTTGAGCGTAAGGTCTGCCAGATTAATTATTTTTTTCTCCAGATTCCCATTCACCGTTGTTGCCAGTTTGGCTTGAAATTTTTGCAGTGGCTGCGCCATTTCCAGATCAAGAATGAATTTTTCACTGGATAGCTGTCCACCATTCAAGTACAACTTCGGTGCATCCAAATTTGCGCTGAGTGAGTTTTTGGCTTGTGTGCCAGCGAAGGTCAACAGCAATTTATCTACTGTTAAATCCTGCTTCAATTGATTGAAATTTCCTTTGACCTGCAAGGCTAAGTTGCTTATATCAAGCGCGTTGCCGTTGACCTGCACATTTACATCCTGCATGCCATACTGCTCGATTTCTGGGTTGAGCAAGAGATTGCCTTGCACCTTAGTAGTCAAATTCAGCTTGGGCTTGTTGGCTTTTATCAGCGCATCTAATTCCAATTTTATCGGCACACCGAAGGCGATGCGACCCGTTTTAAGATTGAGTTTGTTGACCTCGTATTGCGCGGCAGATTTTTCATCAAGGTAACTGAAGCTCAGATTGTGCAGGCTGACTGCGGCAATATCGAATGCCACTGGTGGACTTGCTGATTCGCTTTTAACTGCCTCAGCCTTGGTAGCTTCATCTTTTTTCTCATCTGCACTCAGTAGATCATCAATATTTGTTTTGCCATTTTTATACTTTATTAACTTTGCATTCAGGCCATTGATCGCCACTTGATTAACCACCACTTGCTTGGAAAAAAGTGGCAGTAAAGCGAGCGATACTTGCACATTCTCAACCGTGGCGAAATCCTGCTTACTCTGAAATTCTGAAATTGACACACGGCCAATGTTTGCGCCTATATTAGGAAATAACGTAAGCTTTATATCGCCATCCAACTTGAGTGTGCGCTGTTTTTTTTCCTGCACCAGTTGAATAATTTTGAACTTGTAATCGTTTGGGTTGAATGTAGCTGCGATGTAAGCCAGTGCTGCTGCCGTAATTACGAAAACAGCCCCGACCAAAATGAGCGTGTATTTAATATATTTATTCACCCCATCACCTCAAAGAATTTTTTCGATGCGAACGCAGCGCGCAGTGATGTGACGGTTACGCTGGCAATGTGATTTTGTTATCTTTACTAAATTGATAGTCTTTAAATATATGTTCGGCAGTTAATATTTGGTAGGAGCCATCGGCTTGTTGGCGTGTGGTGTCTTTGAGTCGGTAGGTGTAATGGCCGCACGTCCAGCAATCAAAATTTCGCATATGCGTACAAAGACAGGTTTTGGACATGATGGAAATTTTCTTCGCATTGGGATGGTCATCCACTTCTTTATTGTAGGCATCAACGTAAGCGCAATTACCATTTGAATCTAACAAATAACCATATGCTTCGCAGTTGGGGCGTATGCCTGCGCCTATCGCAGGGCTTTTTTTCAACATACGCATGGGATAACCTGTAGGCGAAATCATGTTGACTTCAATGTCATCTTCGATAGCCTTAAAGTATTCCTGTTTTACATCGGCTGGCAATCCACACTCGTGCGATATGGTGAATCGAGTTGCAACTTGTACCGCTGCCGCACCCGCTTCCAGATAGGAGGTTGCGTCGCTGCCGGTAAAAATACCCCCTGCTGGGATGAGTGGAATAGCCAGATTTTCTGTCTTTAAATATTGCAGGATTTCATCGAAAATTGTTCTTAAGTCGTACTGCTGCCAATCCAGCCCAAAGCCTAAGTGCCCGCCCGCCAATGGCCCCTCAACTATGATGTAATCTGGCAGGCGATTGAGCTTGGCGTTTTTCCGCAAAAATAGCTGTAGTGCGCGTACCGATGACACAATGATGCCGAGCTTGGCATCGCGAAAGCGGGGGTGGTCTTCCATCAAAGCGAATGAGCCCAAATGCAATCCAGCGCTAAGGGTGATGCCGTCTATGCCAGCAGACAGCACGCCATGCAAACGCACACGCAAGGTATCGCGTGGCGAGTTCATGGTGAGCTTTTCCATGCAATTTACAAAAATCATGCCGCTGCCACGTTTCTCATCCATCGTCTTGGTAACATGCAGGCGTGTGGCTTCTGCCACTTGTTCCAAGTCAAATTTGACTGAAGATTTGTCTTTGTTTGCGACATTGTATTTGTGCAATTTGGACTTGGCTTTTACAAACTGGGTATCCTGATGTCTATCTGTTACGGTTGGTAACATGGCATCAGAAAGATGACCGATTCCGCCCAACCGCGCCGCCTCCAGCGCCAATTCCCGCGATGAAATATCCACACCCATACCGCCTACGATTATAGGTACACACTCGTTTTTACCTAAGCGAAAACGAAAATCATCTACACACTTCATCACTACCTTTCGATTTAATTCTCAAATTAAAGCCTAAGCTCATTTTACCTCATGAGGAGGGAATTCCCTCACTACTGAAAAATGACTTATTCCAATTCCCGATAAAAACGATCACTGTGTTACCTTCGTCTTCGGCTCCTAGACGTACTCAAATGTACTGTCTTCGTCGCCTCATCCTTGCTGCCTTGTGCTCCTTTTTATCGGAAACTGGAATTAGAAAATTATCTGCAAAACTTACCTAAAAAAATATGGAGGTTAGCGTAGATTATTTTATGCCGCAAAACAAAACCCCCTTGGCTCTTACACAACTAGCCAAGGGGGTATTTGCACCCCACAACATGCGAGATAGTTATGCGTTTATCCCGCCACTTTCATTGTCCCCTTGTGGGGCGGAGTTACTTCCAACTTAGCTGCTGGCTGCACTACAGGAGGTTTAACAGCAGGCTGTGCAACTTTTACCGCAGAGCCATCCTGCAGGCGTTGCACAACTGCCGCGACCGAACCGCTGGTAATATTTGCAACCGGAGCCGGATTAAAACCAAGTGTCAGAATGATGATGGTTAAAGTCGCAGCTACGGTAATTTCGCGCGGAGCCAGATCCTTAAGCTTGGGTATAATCTTGCTGGTCACCGGGCCGAAGAACGAACGCTCGTAATACCACAAGAAATATCCTGCACTCAAGACCACTCCTAGCACCGCAACTGCAGAAAATCCCCAGTGCGCGCGGTAACTTCCCAGCATGACTAAAAATTCACCATTGAAGCCGCTGGTACCTGGCATACCAATCGAAGCCAATCCGATAATAAAGCAGAACGCTGCCATGCGCGGCAAGTGGCGCGTCAAGCCACCCATTGCAGACAGCTCTGTGCTACCCAGACGACTATAAATGAAGCCTGCGATGAATAACAAGCCCGTGCTGGTCAAGCCCATATTAATCAGTGTGAAAATACTGCCCTGTATTCCTTGCTGATTCAGGGAAAACAGACCAACCATAGCCAAGCCAACGTGGCTTACGCTGGCAAATGCCAACAGGCGACGAAAATTAGGCTGCACCAAAGCAATGACTGCACCGTAAAGAAGTGCTATCAAGCCCAGTATCATCATGACCATATACCATTCTTTGGCTGCATCGGGCAGCAGCGGAATAACAAAGCGCAACATACCGTACACGCCCAGTTTCAACCCTACCAGGAACACGCCAAAACCAATTGGGCCTTCCATGATGGTAGTAGGTAGCCAAGTATGGAACGGCATCATTGGCCCTTTAACTGCGAATCCAATAGCCATTAGAACGAAAATTGTAGTCTGTAGCTCGATTGGAATGGGAGTATTCAACAGAGTCAACAAATCGAATGAATAAGGCTGCATCCCCGGCGTAAGTTCGGCAACGTTGCTGTAATTCCAGCCGACCAACAGGAAGCTGATCAGCAAGGGAGCTGAACCAAACAGCATATAGACAATATACTTCATGCCAGCATATTGGCGTTGGGCGCCCACCCCCCAGAATTTAATCAGGAGGAATGATGGAACCAGCGCCATTTCCCAGAACACGAAGAACAGGATCATGTCTATCGAACAGAATATACCGATAGTAGCCGCTTCCAGAATAAGCAAATTGACCAGAAAAAATCGATTGAAAAATTTGATGCTATTCCAGGAAAACAGCAGCACAAGAACAGACAGCAGGGCCGTCAACGGCAGGAATAGAACGCTGATTCCGTCCACCCCCAAATGATAACTGGAGCCTAGGCCGGACATCCAGTTGCCTTGCTCTACAAATTGCATGTCTGATATGCCTGGAACGAATTTGTACACGACCACGATCGCCATGACAAGATTTAGCATCATTGCAAAGAACGTAACCTTGCGTTGTGTTTCTTCGTTACTAATAATTGTCAGCAAGAGCGCAGCCAGCACAGGCAAAAATATCATTGCGCTGAGCACTGGAAAGCCGATTTGCTGGTCGGCGAATATTTGATTAAGAATCACGATTAGTCCCCTTAAAAGTCATCAATGAGAAGCTGGCGCTGTAGGTGCACTCTGCATAGCAGGTGCGGGGTGTGCTGCTGAAGGAACGTCATGCAGTAATATTGCATTAATTCCCTTGAGCGGTGCTGCTTCAATACCTGTCACACGACCCATTCTTGCATCCAACATGCGCAAAGAACCTTCCATAGTGTGCAGAAATGGTGTGGTAGCAAGACCAATCCAGAAAATTACGCCCATCACGGCACCCGCAATAACCATTTCCAAGCTGGTTAAATCTCGCATCGTGCGTACCGCAGGATTCCCCACATTGCCCAAAATGCGCGCTGGTAAAACCACAGGAAATACGCTGCTGCCAGGAAAGTGCCACCGCCCACAGCTAAAGCCATTAACCAGTGC
>JAKFXW010000005.1 GCA_021731185.1 Gallionellaceae bacterium | reverse complement strand
GTAGAGAGTTTCAAGTGATTTCCTAAAAATTAAATTTAAATATTGACGCGAATTATACCTGTGCAGCGAAGCCGTTGCGATGATGTAAAAAAAAGGGGGGTAGAAATACAGCGCAAACTCAGATGTGAAATGGGTTAAAAATTGAATTGCGTTATAAACTGGCAAGATTTTCAGCCAGCTATTTTTTCGCGCTACAGTAAAGGCTGCACAGTCAGCGAGTGGGATGAAGGGCAAGGCGCACGGCGCGCTACCGGCACGAGAACGTGGTCATGGTGGTTGATGGGGCGGGGGTTGGCACAGGAGCCGAGAGATCAAGCTGGCCGAAAATGTGCGCATGGCATTCCACCCTATGCGCCCGAACTCAATCCGCAGGAACACATATGGGACGAGCTGCGCCAAAGGTAGGTAATTCTTTAAGCTCTGGCGAGCTTAAGAAGTTGACATCGCGAGAAGTTCTTCTACAACCGCACGTTCGACACGCTCGATGCGCTTGACGCACCTTGAAGGCGCTTTGAAAAGCTTTGAATCAAACCCGGAACGTATGCGCGGCATCGCCGGATGGGAATAGTTACGAGGTCAAACTAAGCTGCATTTTCTGCATGGCCTTTTGCTCAATCTGGCGTATACGTTCAGCAGAAACACCAAATTTATCTGCTAGTTCGTGCAAGGTTGCAGTACGTCCCTCCTCAGCCAACCAGCGAGCTTCAATAATGCTGCGGCTACGTTCGTCCAAGCTGGACAATGCCTGCAATAAGCCATCAGACTGCATGGTCTCTTGTTGTTTTAAATCAATTACACGAGAGGGTTCGTCTTCCGGGGTTGAGGCAAGATAAGCAATCGGCGCATAGCAGTCATCCTCATCGTTAACAGTAGGATCAAGCGTAACCTCATACCCATTAAATCTTGCTTCCATCTCCAGCACATCACTCGCGCTGACCTTTAGCTGCCGAGCAATTGCATCGACCTCTGGCAGCTTAAGCGGCGCAGTACTCTGCCGCATACTGCGTAGATTGAAGAAAAGTTTGCGCTGTGCCTTAGTCGTCGCAATTTTTACCAAGCGCCAATTATGTAAAATATATTCATGTATTTCCGCGCGTATCCAGTGCAGTGCAAATGATACCAAGCGAACACCCCGGCTGGGGTCAAATCGCTTTACTGCTTTCATCAAGCCTATGTTGCCTTCTTGAATCAGATCAGCTTGTGGCAGGCCGTATCCAATATAGCCTCTGGCTACACTGACTACCACGCGCAGATGTGAAATGATGAGCTGACGTGCAGCTGATAAATCATTATCGCGCTGCAAACGAGTTCCTAAATCAAACTCCTCTTCTTTTGTTAGCAACGGAAATTGGTTAATGGATTGAATGTATCTATCCAAGCTTGCGGCAGACAAGGGAGCAGGCAACGCTAATTGGTAATTCATAATAAATCCTCCTTTTAACTACTAATATAGTTATAAATATAGCATTCAAATAGGGTGAGTGCTAGGTCATTTTGGGGCTGGCAGTTTTTATTTCAGCCACATATGTATAGTTACAATTTTTTGCTCGCGTCTTAACTGATTAAGGAATTTGAATTTTTAGATATCCCGTTAAATGAATCCATAAGTGAAGTGAAAAATCAGTTTAGAATAAGCGCAAATTTTACTAGGTATTAATTCAGCTTCATGAGTAAAACACAGAAAAAATTTGTTCAACAGGATTTTCCCCCGCAGCCCTTGCTATCGGAGAAGGAAGTTCGATATGGTTTTAAGTACACCGACATAAGTGCGGTAGAAGTAACTGGCACCATGCTTGGCAAGGCTAAGATTAGAAAAATTAACCCGCAGTATCAAACGAAATTGCGTTGGCTGACCTTGGTTATTTTTTTTCTGATAATAGCTGCTGCGGTTTGGTTCACCCCTCATATTGAGCAGCAATTAGCTCTGTTATCTACACCTACGATAGAGACTGTGGTTGTACCGCTGTCCCGATCCACCGTTGAACTTGCTCCCAACGCTGCCGCAGGCGGGCAATCAGCCACGCCAACTGTGACAGATTCAATGCAAATTGATCCAGCCAAAATCGACACCATCAAAATTGACCCTGTGAAAATTAATCAAGTTAAAGCAGAACAAATTGAAAACGGTGTTGCGGCAAAAGCGGGAGAAGTAAAGGCCAGTCAGATGAATGCTGGCGAAGTAAAAAAACCATCCGTGCTGAAACCACCTATTGTTCTACCACCTGATATTGAGGTGCATACGCCCAATGTTGAAGGATTTCAAAATGAGGAAAGTGTTGCGCCAGTCGAGCATTTAGTGGATGAGCCTGCCCCAATACTTATCACCCAACCAAACGAAGACAGCGAGGAGCCACCGTCGGAATAAATACCTACTGTAGTGGTCAAATAATTTCGGGCATCTTGATAGAACTCCGGCGTATATTCCTGCTTCGGTATCTTCATCATCTTTCTTTTTTAAGGGGTTCAATTTTACGTCACCCTTGGAAGGTGGATTTTCGAGGGTAATTCCAGTTTCCGATAAAAAGTAGCACAAGGCGGCGAGGGTGAGGCGACGAAGACAGTACATTTGAGTACGGCTAGGAGCCGAAGACAAAGGTAACACAGTGATCGTTTTTATCGGGAATTGGAATAAGGTCAGTATGCATGGCTCGCGGCTAGGTTCACAGCCAAGTCTGTGAGAAAAATGAAAATCTGCTTAGTAAACTAATGGTAACATACGCACGCTTTTATAGCTTATATTTTAGCCAAGATTAAGATCCAATTGGGTTGTTAATTAAAAGCCTGGAAGCTTGGGTGAGTGGTTTAAACCAGCAGTCTTGAAAACTGCCGAACAGAAATGTTCCGTGAGTTCGAATCTCACAGCTTCCGCCAATAACTTTAGGAGAACATTCATGAATAAGCGTTTTGTGTGTATCACTGGCCGTATCTTGATGTTAAGCATGTTAAGTTTGAGTTTGCCGTTGCAATCAGTGCAGGCAGCGATGATCGGGGCTGATAAAGTTACAATTTCGGCAACGCAAGTGCAATTTGATCGCGCGCGCGTGCAAGCATTGATTGATCGTGAAGATATTCGTGCAGCACTGCAGAAGGAAGGTATTGATATACAAACTGCACACGCACGTGTAAATGCATTAACTGACGATGAAGTGCAACAAGTCGCAGGGAAGCTGGATCAATTACCTGCTGGAGGTGAGGTGCTAGGTATCTTGCTGACAGTATTTATTGTGTTACTGGTAACGGACATTTTGGGCTTCACTAAGGTATTCCCTTTTACGCGCGCGATTACTCATCCGGCAAGAAGATAAGTGGCGATAATGAGTGTCAACAAAAACGCCCGTATGCAAGCGGGCGTTTTGTTTTTAATCATGCTATTAAGCGGCTGCGCAACTCCACAGACGCAGCAATTACGGCACACGCCTCCCAAAGATTTGCCCGCACATGTTGAGCTAACGGACGTGCCGTTTTATCCACAGAATACCCATCAATGTGGCCCGGCTGCGCTGGCTATGGTTTTAAATGCGGGTGGCGCACAGGTCACGCCTGATAGTTTAATTAAACAAGTTTATCTGCCCGGGCGTGAGGGCAGTTTACAGGTGGAAATGTTGGCTTCGGGGCGTCGTAATGGCTTGCTTGCCTACCCATTAACATCCAGTCGGCAGGATTTAAGTTTGCAGAATTTATTAACCGAGGTGGCAGCGGGTACGCCAGTAGTTGTCTTGCAAAATTTGGCACTGCGCTGGTATCCCGTTTGGCATTATGCGGTGGTGATTGGTTATGATTTACCGCGTCAAGAAATTATTTTGCGCTCGGGTCTTGAGCAACGGTTAATTATTCCGTTCGCTACGTTTGAATATACCTGGCAGCGAGCGGCGTATTGGGCCATGCTGGCACTCCCTGCCGGAGTCATGCCGCGTACCGCAACAGAAGAGACGTATATTAAAGCAGCGGTGGCGTTGGAGAAGAATATTACGCCTAAAAAAAATGTGGTTGTTTATCAAGCCGCACTTAAGAAATGGCCAAATAATTTAACCGCGTACATCGGCTTGGGGAATGCATTTTATACGCTGGGAGACAAGGAGCAGGCTGAAAAAGTTTTACGCCAGGCCACACTCGCGCATCCTGATTCCGCCATTGCATTTAACAATCTGGCGCAAACGCTAGCAGATCAAAAACGCTACACTGAAGCATTTTCTGCTGCGACGCAGGCGGTGAGACTCGCTGAGACCAAGGGTAGCAGCGAAGAGCAGGGTGTCACACAGATAACATTAAATGAGATTCAAGAAAAAATGCACTAGGCGAATTATGAACTCTACTTCTCCGCTGGCATCTCGTCATCACCCCTCAGGATTGAACTCAACATTTCATGGGGATGGCTTGGTGTTCGCAGATTACATGGCGCAAAGTCGCCAGATGATTACTGCTGCACGAAAAAAATTACACGACAATTATGCAGCGCATGAATTAGATAAAATAATTGACGGCAACGCACCGTTCGAACTCAAACCGATTTCTCCATTAACAACAAGCCAAAATGTAACAGGCCAAAATATAACAAAGCAGACCAAGCCCTATAAACGTGGCGTTTTGCTCACGCATGGCTTGTCTGATTCGCCCTATTTTATGCACTATCTGGGCGAATTTTTTCAGCAACAAGGGTTTCGTGTGATGGCAATTTTGTTGCCCGGACACGGCACACAGCCTGGTGATTTACTGGACGTGACTTGGCGAGAATGGGCGCGTGCTATTAACTATGGCACCGAACAATTAGCGGCTGAGGCAGATGAAATTTATCTGGCAGGATTTTCGGCGGGCGGGACGTTAAGTATTTATCAGAGTTTGATTGATGAACGTATACGTGGCTTATTTCTTTTTTCGCCCGCACTACAAATATCATCACTCGCTGCCTATGCCAATTTGCATAAATTATTTAGCTGGGCAGTGCCCGCGCAAAAATGGATAAATATTTCCCCCGACATCAATATTTATAAATACGAATCGCTGCCCAAAAATGCCGCAGCACAAATGTATACGCTCACTCAAGAAGTGCAGCGCCGCGTGCAGGATCGCGCGCCCACCCTCCCAATATTTACCGCCGTCAGTATGCAAGACAGCACAGTATTTACTCCGGCAACGCTAACTTTTATGGCCTGTTTACAAAACCCATCCAACAAACTGGTGCTGTATGCCACGGGCACTAAAAATCCTGCTCCCGACTTTCCTGCCGCTCAATTGGAATGGATGCAAAGCGCATTGCCCGAACAAAAAATTCTAAGCTCGGCGCACACCGCACTCACGTTGCCAGCCGAGGATACCTACTTTGGCGCGCACGGCAGCTATGCAAACTGCCTGCATTACTTTCCGCATAACATGGAAAAATACGAAGCATGTCGCAATAACCACGATGCCTGTTGGCTGGGAGAAACAACTAAAGAAAATATGCAGGTCGGCCTTCTGCGCCGCCTCATGGTCAACCCACATTTTGAAGCGTTGAAAGTTTCGATGAAAAAGTTTATTGATACCCTACCGAATTAATCATCACGCCGGATTAACCATCACGCGGGGCAGAGTCAGAAAGTGCAGCACCCTGCGGTTGCAACGCTCAATTGCTTATGCTTATTCTAATTTCTGATAAACAGGAGCACAAGGCGGCAAGGATGAGGTGACGAAGACAGTACATTTGAGTACGGCTAGGAGCCGAAAACGAAGCCAACAGCGTGTGTTGTTGGGGCTTTAGCCCCCTTACAACCACGGCGTACTCCTTGCGGGTACACTGTGATCGTTTTTATCAGGAATTAGAATTACGGGCAGACAGTCTGTAACCATTGGGCAATCTTGGGATCAGCCCTAACCAAGTTCAAATCTTTATCAGTTTTCAGAAGCTCACAATCGGGTAGTGTTTTATGCGTTTGGCTGATTTTCAGCCATTTTAAACACGTTGCTGCATCACCGCGTATGCCAAATACACAAGCCAAGTTGTAAGCAACTTCTCCAGGTACAGCTTCAACATGCTGCATTAAAAGCTGCTCAGCGCGATTAAGCAATTCTTGATTTCCTGCATCAGCATTGCCTGCATCACCATTGCCTATATCACCATTGCCTATATCACCATTGGAAGACAAGCTGCCATACTCTTGTAATAAGGCATTTCCCCAGTTGTTGGCAGCCTCGTGCTTGTCCGGTTTGATATTGAGTGCCTGCTGGTATTTTTCCCCTGCAAGTTGCCATAGTTTGCGTGCAGCCTCAAGATCATTTGCCGCGATGGCTTTCGCTTCTGCGGCTAGCGCATTTCCCCAGTTGTTGGCAGCCTCGTGCTTGTCCGGTTTGATGCTGAGTGCCTGTTGGTATTTTTCACCGGCACGTTGCCACAGTGCGCGCGCAGCCCCCAGATCATTTGCCGCGATGGCTTGCGCTTCTGCGGCTAGCACATTTCCCCAGTTGTAGGCAGCCTCGTGCTTGTCCGGTTTGATATTGAGTGCCTGCTGGTATTTTTCCCCTGCAAGTTGCCATAGTTTGCGTGCAGCCTCAAGATCATTTGCCGCGATGGCTTTCGCTTCTGCGGCTAGCGCA
>JAKFXW010000199.1 GCA_021731185.1 Gallionellaceae bacterium | reverse complement strand
GGATGGGGTTGCCTTGATTGCCTTGCAGCCCACCACGCACACGGGCGAAGTGGTGCTGGGATTTGATTTTCGCTCCACATTAAATCGCGGTACAAATTTTGGCTTAGCCACCGAAGTGAAAAAAGATCGTCAGGAAATTCGGGCTTGGCTTGCCCCTGGTAAACGCGAATGGATTTTGGTCGGCTTTGCTGAAGGCACCGTTGGCCATAAAAAATTAAGCGGCAACATGGAAAATTTAAACGCCACACAGGCCGATGAAAAATTATTCGATGAAAACCGTGTGGCCTTTTACGCCAAGGGCACGGTCAAGGGTGAATACCTGTTGACCGCAGCTTACGATACCGCCAAAGAACAGGGTGCGGGAGGTTCACGTAACCTGAAGCAAGTAATCGATCCCAATCAGTATTACACGCTGTACGCGGATGCAACCACCGCACAATTTGATGCCGCCAGCGCGAGCAAGCTGTATTTAAAAATTGAAAGGAAACAGTTCTACGCCATGTTCGGTGACTACGACACGGGCCTGACTGTTACAGAAATGGGGCGCTACAGCCGCACGCTAAACGGCATCAAGTCCGAATTCAAAGGTGAAAAAATAAGTTACAACGCTTTTGCTGCGCTGACTGCACAAAGCTACAAAAAAGATGAAATTCAGGGTGACGGCACATCCGGTCTGTATCGTTTGTCGAGCCGTAATATCAAGCTCAATTCCGACAAGGTGCGCGTGGAAATACGTGACCGCTTTCAGTCGCAAATTATTATTTCCAGCCGCATTTACTCGCGTTTTCTGGATTACAACCTTGATGCCGCTGCGGGCACGATCTTCTTCCGCGAGCCGATTCCTTCACGCGACCCCCAATTTAACCCGATCTTCATCGTCGTGGAATACGAAGCTGAAGATAAGACTGATGAAAAAATGAGTTACGGTGGCCGCGTCGCGTTTAAAGCCAGCGACCAATCGGAAGTCGGTGTCACGCATATCAGCGAAGGCAATATTGGCAAGCGTGCAAACTTAAATGCAGTCGATGCAATGTATCGGCTAACAGAAAAAACCAGGCTGCATGCAGAGTTGGCAAACAGCGAACGTGACATTAATAGCCTTAACACTTCGGGGCGCGCATGGTTGTTAGAGGCACGTCACGAAGGGGCGCGCGTTTCCGCCAAAGCCTATGTGCGTGAAGTCGAAAGCGGTTTTGGGTTAGGACAACAAGGTGTACCCGAGATGGGAATGCGTAAGGCTGGCACCGATTTGCGTTTCAAAATTTCTGAGCACTGGCAAGTGCAGGGCGCGGCCACCCATCAGGAAAATATTGCCACACGCGCACAGCGCGACACCATAGAAGCACAGGCGCAATGGCATAAAGACAACCTCAACCTCAGCGGCGGCCTACGCTCCGCGCAGGATAAGAGTCAGCTCGGCATGGCTCGTGCAAGTAATCAAGCTCTGGCAGGTGCTTCCTATTCTTTGTTGAATAAACGTCTGACCTTGAGCGCGAACACCGAAGTCGACATCGGCTCGCAGGCCGACCGCGCGGCCAGCGCGAATTTCCCCAATCGCCTGAGCTTGGGTGCGGACTACAAAATCACCCAGCAAACATCGATGTTTGCCAAACAGGAATTCGCACGCGGCAATGTGTCGGCAGACACCACGAGCATCGGCTTGCGCACCCAACCGTGGGCTGGCAGTGAAGCCTATACCTCGCTCGGCAAGCAGTCACAGCAGGCTGTTACGCCAACCGAGACTATGGACAGCGGGCGCGTGTTTGCCAGCATGGGGCTGGTTCAAAAATGGCAGGTCAACGAACGTTGGCAAGCGGACTTTGGCTTGGATCGCAGCCAGACTTTGAGCGAAACCGCGACCAATCCGCTGAGCACCAATCAACCACTGGCTTCCGGTACACCGATTGCTGGTGCGCCTGGGATCAACACTGGCGATTTTACCGCCGTATATACTGGGGTCGGCTACTACGACAAAATCTGGAGCGGCAACGGGCGCGTTGAATATCGCACCAGTGATGCCGATAAAAAAATTAATTTACTGCTGGGCGCGCAACGCATTCTGGATGCGGGTCGCAGTGTGGCTGCCGGGCTGTCAGCCAGCACTCTTAACGGCATCGCCAGTGATAGCACCAAACTGGGTGTGCGCTTGAGCTACGCGCATCGCCCCAACACTAGCCGCTGGGTGCTGCTGGACAGACTGGACTATGTGCAGGAATCGTTGCGCCAAAATGTCGTTCCCAACACAACGAGCATCATCGCCATTGACAGCCAGGCGCGCAAATTAGTGAACAATCTGAACGCCAACTACATGTACGATAGGCGCACGCAGATCGCGCTGCAATACGGCAGTAAATATGTACTGGACAGCATTGATGGTATGGATTTCACTGGCTACACCGATCTAATTGGTTTGGAAGCGCGCCGCGATCTGAATCGGCACTGGGATGCCGGCTTCAGCACCAGCATGCTACATTCATGGAAGGCTGAAACACGTGCCTACCAGCTAGGCGCGTCGGTCGGTTATCGAGTCACAGATAACGCATGGTTGTCGCTGGGGTATAACAGCGTCGGATTCAGTGATGGCAATTTCAGTGGCGCGGAGTATCGCGTGCAAGGCGCTTACCTCAACATCCGCATAAAAGTAGATCAAGACACGCTCAGGCTCAATGAGAAAAAAAGAAACCTGGAGCCTGTCGGGTTGCCTTTGCACACCCCACCCAGTATCACAATTCAACCAGGTGTCACCATGCAACCGAATGAGGGCAGCAGATGAACCCAGATTGTCCATTAGGCCGTCATTCCGGCGAAGGCCGGAATCCAGCAATCAAAAAAACTCCGTGTAGCGGACAAAACCTTGATGATGTCCCACTTGCGTGGGAATTTGTTAATCATCTGGATACCGGCCTTCGCCGGTATGACGCAATTTTTTCTAATGGACAATCCGGGATGAATACTTGTTTCCGTACCTTCGATTTATTTCACGCGCACCCTCGCTGCTACGCGGATGGACAAGTCCGCCGCCAAGGTGACGGTGGCCAAAGTGACAGTGACCAAGGCGGTGAATGGGCATGGCGTAAACAGCGCGACGGTGTGAATATGAAAAAAATCATATTGATCATTGCAGGGTTGTTGACCAGCTTGTTTTTCAGCGCAGCCAGTGCCACACCTAGCTTCCAGAATGCAGGAGCAATCGCTGCCAGTACTGTGGCCGTCAGCCCGGCGTGGCCGACACACGCAATCAACGATATTGCGCTGCTTTTCGTAGAGAGTTCTGGCTGTGATGCCGCAACACTTTCAACCGCAGCGGGGTTTGCCGCAGTAACAAACAGTCCGCAGGCAACGTGGGGGGGGACGTGTTTCTTCCCCTCCCCGACTGGAACACGAATCACCGTGTTCTGGGCGCGAGCCACGTCAACAACGATGGCCGCACCCACGGTAGCGGACCCCGGCAATCACGTTTATGCTCGAATCCTCACCTACCGCGACGTCATCAGTACTGGCGACCCGTGGGATGTTACTGGCGGCGGCGTCAAGGCAGCGGCCAGCACGTCAGTTACGGTGACCGGGGTCACGACCACCGTGCCGGACACGCTCATCGTTCAGGTCGTTGCGAGCGATACTGGCTCGGGAGCGCAAGCCTTCAGCGCGCAGACGAATGCGAACCTGACCAGCATCACCGAGCGATCCGACGCGGGAACGACAGCAGGCAATGACGGCGGCTTCGGTGTATGGGATGGCATCAAGGCGACGGCGGGTGCGACTGGTGACACAACCGCGACCGTTACCAGTTCCATCAACGCGTTCCTGACGATTGCCCTGAAACCGCTGCTGCCCCCAACCGTCGCCAAGAGTTTCAGCCCGACCTCGATCGCCACTGGCGGCACCAGCACGCTCACCGTCACCCTGACCAACGCGAATGCCACGGCGATAACAGGTGCCGCATTCACCGACACTTACCCGACCAATGTCACCAATACCGGCACGCCGGGACTGACCAACACATGCGGTGGCACAGCAACAGCGGCGGCCAACGGCAGCTCGCTGGCCCTGAGCGGAGGCACGATACCAGCCAGCGGCAGTTGCACGCTCACCGTGGCGGTGACTTCAACCGTGGCGGGCAGCTATCTCAACAGTACCGGGTCAGTGACCACGGCTAATGCGGGAAGCGGCACGGCGGCGACTGCCACCTTGACCGTCACGGGAGGCACGCCCAGTCTGGTGAATATGAAAACTGTGTCAGTTACTTCTGATCCATTTAATGGCAGCACCAATCCCAAAAACATTCCTAGCGCGGAGGTGTTGTACAACCTGCGCGTCACCAACACCGGCACGGGTGTAGTTGATAACAACACCTTGGTTATGGTTGATCCACTGCCTGCGAATACCGAGCTATTTGTTGGTGACCTTGGTGCAGTAGGTTCAGGGCCGATTGTATTTGTGCAGGGTACGCCGACCAGTAATTTGACTTACACTTTTATTTCCCTTGCCAGCTTAACCGACGATGTAGATTTTTCCAACGATAACGGTGCCACCTGGACTTATGTGCCGACTCCGCCCTACGACACAGCTGTCAACCGCATCCGCTTGAATCCCAAAGGCACCATGGCAGGAACGGGCGGGGGCAATCCCAATTTTGATTTGCGCTTCCGCGTGCGGATTAAGTAGTAGCCATCCTTGATCCAGCTTCACGCTGACAGTCCCCTCATCCCAACCCTTCTCCCGGAGGGAGAAGGACTTTGCATCCCTCTCCCTTCGGGAGAGGGAAAAAGGGTGAGGGAGCAATCTAGAATTATTAACTTAGAAATGGAATTATCGGGAAATGGAATAATAGCCCATATCGGCTCATGTATAATTCCCCCGACATTTACACCAGCAATCCATCACATTATGAATTTCAAAGTAAAAAATGACTCTTTTCTGCGCGCGCTGTTGCGTCAACCCACCGACTACACACCCGTTTGGATGATGCGCCAGGCGGGTCGCTATTTGCCCGAATATTGCGCAACACGCAAGCGTGCGGGCAGTTTTCTGGAATTATGCAAAAGCCCGGACATGGCAACAGAAGTCACTTTGCAGCCGCTGGAGCGATTTCCGCTAGATGCTGCAATTTTATTTTCTGACATACTCACCGTGCCGGATGCGATGGGACTCGGCTTGTATTTTGCTGAAGGCGAAGGCCCAAAATTCGAGCGTCCCCTGCGTGATGAAGCCGCGATCAAGGCATTGCGCGTACCGGATATTGATAAAGATTTACGTTATGTAACCGATGCTGTTTCGCAAATCCGCAAAGCACTGAACGGTAGTGTGCCGCTGATTGGATTTTCTGGTAGTCCGTGGACATTGGCGTGTTATATGGTAGAAGGCGCAGGTAGCAGCGATTATGCGCGGGTTAAAACGCTGTTATATAAAGAACCAAAATTAATGCACCATATTTTAGAAGTGACTGCTCAATCGGTAACACAGTATTTAAATGCACAAATTGAAGCGGGCGCACAAACCGTGATGATTTTTGATTCTTGGGGTGGCGCGTTATCACATGCGGCATACCATGAATTTTCCTTGCCCTATATGCAGCGTATTGTGCAGGGGTTAAAACGTGAGCATGGTGGCGTAAAAATCCCGGTGATTGTATTCACTAAAGGCGGCGGCCTATGGCTGGAGAGTATCGCTAACATTGGCTGCGATGCAGTAGGCTTGGATTGGACAATGGACATAGGCGTGGCGCGGCAGCGCGTTGGACACAAGGTGGCGTTGCAGGGCAATCTTGATCCCACCATTTTATTTGCCCCACCAGATGTGATACGCGCCGAGACTGAGCGCATTCTGGCAAGCTATGGTTTTGGCACAGGACATGTGTTTAATTTGGGTCATGGCATTTCGCAATTTACCAACCCCGAACATGCAGGCGCGTTAGTGCAAGCGGTGCATGAATTGAGTCGAAAATATCATTAGGGCATCTCTAAAAATTCAACTTCCGTCGCCATACTGTGTTGCTCACAAAAAATTACTCCTAACATATCAAATATATGCGTCGTCACAATTTGTTGTTCGCGCCTTGTTTGGCTTAGCAATTTAAATTTTTAGAGGTGCCCATTAATTTTGCTATGTTTTGCATCCATTAAAGTCAAGGAATCAGCGCGCTTAAATTGAGAAAAAAACATATAAAAACCCTTGACAAGCTCATACTTATGCACAAGCCACGCCAGCTTTGACAAAGCGCGTTGAATGCGGCACTCGACACCTACTATTATCCGTAACGCATTGTTATATATAAAATAAATGCAATGATTACAAATTGAGCGTAAACGAAAAGGCCTATATAAATTGGGGACTTAGCCCTGTTATAAGATAGTTATTCACAATGTTATCCACAGGAATTGTGGATAACAAAAATTCCCTAATCATAGGGAAGCACTGATTTAATCCCACATGGCCGCGACATCGGCTTTACGGGATGGAATGCACGGAGCAAGGTGACGCTAAGGGTCGTTCCCTTGGCTAGCCTTGCGACAAGGCAGGCCGCCCGCAAAGCCATGTCCCGTATGGGTTGCGACCAAATTGCGCGCTCGCTGTGTTGCAC
>JAKFXW010000056.1 GCA_021731185.1 Gallionellaceae bacterium | reverse complement strand
GCCTTCGTCGCCTCATCCTCGCCGCCTTGTGCTACTTTTTATCGGAAACTGGAATTAGACATCGCCTGATTTTTCACTGCTGGAATTATATTGCCGAAATGCTATTGCTGAATAACAAGATTTGCATCTGCCGCCACATCTACCACTGCTTCTACAATACCTAAACGTTGCTTTAGTTGCATCGGTGAATGACCAAAAACTCTGGCGTAGTGAACGGTGTTACTCATGACCTTTTTGACATAGTTGCGCGTTTCGTCAAAGGGGATAGTTTCAATATAAATCGCTCCTTCCATAGCGTTTTTTGCACGCCACCTGCGCGCTCGATTAGGTCCGGCGTTATACGCTGCCGAAGCCAGAACGGGACTGTTGTCGAGCGAAGACAACATGTTTTTCATGTAATACGTACCAAGTTTAAGATTGGTGTCCATCTCATGAATAGACTCTTTACGATAATTTTTCATGCCTATCTTTTGTGCCGCCCAGCGTGCGGTGGCGGGCATAATTTGCATAAATCCAGCCGCACCAGCCACGGATTTTGCCTGGCTGACAAAGCGGCTTTCCTGACGCATCAAGCCATACACCCATGCCTCTTCCAACCCGTGGGTGAGAATATATTGCTGCATTGCATCACGATAAGGTGCGTGAAAACGCATGCTGAAATCATGTTGTTGCATGGTGCGATCAGCCGTGTTAATTACATAATCATGCATTTTATGATCGCGGGCGATTTCGGCAGCCAGCAATAAATGCGTATCATTAAAATCCCGTGTCACCCATGCCCATTCTGTGGCGGCCTCCGTCCGTAAGCCCATACGATACAGCGCAATCACCCGCTGAATACCGGGCTGTGTCCGCAGTGCTGCGAGCTCGTCCTGATCCGCTTGAATATCGGTCGATACCATGCCAGCAGCGGGCATTCTGCCAATTTCTTCAGCGGCTAACTGCCCATAAAAATCGTGCTTCTCGCTCAACTCAGTAAAGATAATAGTTGCTTCATTTGTTTGTCCCAATACGCGCAATGCGCGCGCTTTCCAATATTTCCACACCGTTTCCTGCTGTTGCGCGGGGGACATGTTGGACGCGCTGTGTAAAATTTCCGGCCAATTCTGAGCGCGCAACGCTGCGCGAGTACGCCATGCTAATTGCAAATCTGTTAAAGGAGAATCGCCCGCTGCCTTGTACCATTCCAATGCCCGTTCATCATGTTTGCGTGCAGCTTCAAAGCCTAGCCAACCGTAAAAATAGCGATGCTCATCAGCACTAAAATGGGAGGATATTTTTTCCCATTGTTCATACGCTAATTGTGGTGATTGCTTGGCTAAATATTGCAGCGCAAATATCGCAACAATACGTTGCCCAACATACATCTCATCGCCCAATGTTAGTTGCGCTAAATAATGCGCAGGTTTTTTAGCCGCGCTTCGCAATGCAGATTCAGCAGGTACGCTTGATTTAGGCAGCGTTTCAGTCAATTGCATGGCCAATGTGATGTTGTTTACTTCCAGAGCACGACGAATATGGATGCCTATATCTGCGACAGTAATTGCATTGTTTGCCCGCGCTGCGTTCAATAAAGACATACAATTTTTGGGCAATTCTTTGTTGCTGGTCAACCATAAATCGCGCACTTTATGCAGCACATCTGTGGCTTTTTGCGCTAATTGCATTTGCCAGTCATAACAGATTAATTCAGTGTCCGGGTCTTTTAATTCTACGTATTCCGCCGCAAATAATTCCCACTGCTGATGTTCGCCCAATATTTTTAACCACTCGGCACGCATTTGATTGATGATTTGCGTATCATCATTGCGTGCAATAAATTGCTGGATAATGTCATGATTAGCCACCGCCAAGCGCAAGCGCAATTGATAATAAGTAAGATAAGGTTCTAGCGGAGTGTGCTTGAGTTTTGCTGCTATACGATCCAGGCGTGTCGCATCTCCCGCGCGATAAGCGTCGCGGGCAGCCAGAAAATCCGTGTCTTGGCTGGCGTATGCCTGTTGCGGAAATAGTAGAATAGCCGCCAATATCACGGCTACACTCAATAATTCCCTCACACATTGCGCGGAAAAATAGCGAGCGAAAAATTTACGGAACAACATTAATGGCATAGTGTAAGTGATCCATAATGTATCGTGGCGCGCCCGGCGGGAGTCGAACCCACGACCCTTGGCTTCGGAAACCAATACTCTATCCAGCTGAGCTACGGGCGCAATTAGTACACGCATTATAGCTTTTTTCACTTACCTTGCCCGTGCCTAACTTCTTAGTTGAATGCTCTGCATAGTCGTTAGATGTTGCGCCTGGCTTTTAAGCACGTTCTTTTAAAGAATAAATTAGAAGAAAATTATTTTTTCTTACTCGGTCTCTTCCACCCCATCACTGTTGTTTGCTTAGCACGCGACAGGGTAAGCACATCTTCCGGGGCATCACGGGTGATGGTTGATCCCGCGCCGATGGTGGCATTGCGCCCAATTGTCACAGGTGCAATGATCTGTGTGGCAGAGCCAATGAATACACCGTCTTCTATCACGGTGCGGTGTTTATTTACGCCATCATAATTGCAGGTGATTGTACCCGCGCCAATATTCACTTGACTGCCCACAGTGCTATCACCAATGTAGCTGAGGTGATTGGCTTTGCTGTTTGCGGCGATTTCACTATTTTTAATTTCTACAAAATTGCCTATGTGTACCTCATCATGCAAGTTGCTTCCGGGGCGTAGTCGCGCATAGGGTCCAATCCGGCAATTTTCGCCAATCTTGGTTTGTTCAATATGGCTAAATGGATGAATGATTGTACCGTTACCAATGTCTGATTTTTTTATGATGCTGTATGCACCCACTTTCACCTGATCACCCAGACGAACATCGCCTTCAAAAATGCAGCCAACGTCAATTTCTACATCGCGACCACAGATGAGTTTGCCACGAATATCTATTCGCGCCGGATCGGCCAATGTCACGCCCCGCTCCAGCAATTGCCGCGCCTGCTCTTCTTGCCAGGTACGCTCCAACACTGCCAACTGAGTCTTGCTGTTCACGCCTACCACCTCCCACGCTTGGGTCGGCTGCTCTGCTTGAATCGCAACACCGTCTGCAACTGCCATCGCAACAATGTCGGTTAGATAATATTCACCTTGCGAATTTTTGTTTTCTAGTTGCGCCAACCAAGTTTGCAAGCGCCGCGTAGGCCCCGCTAAGATGCCGGTATTTACTTCCTTAATTGTGCGTTGTGTTGACGTGCAATCTTTGTCTTCAATGATGCGCGTAATATTTCCCTGCTTATCCCGCTCTATACGGCCATAGCCTGTTGGATTGTCGAGTAATGTTGTGAGAAGAACCAGTTTATCTTGCACGGCTAACATTTTTTTAATAGTGGTTGACTGAATAAGCGGCACATCGCCATATAACACCAGCGTCACGCCATCTTGCGGCATATGTGGGATAGCATGTTGCACAGCATGACCTGTCCCCAACTGCGGTTCTTGCAAAATGAAACTGGCTTGATATGCGGCGGCGGCTTGGGGCACTTCCTCGCCACCATGACCGTAGATGACATATATTTTGTGTGCGCCACTCTGCACGGCAGAATCTAAAACATGCATCAGTAGCGGCTTACCAGCCAGCGTATGTAGCACTTTGGGCTTATCAGAGTGCATACGTTTGCCTCGCCCTGCAGCAAGAATCACGACGTTAATTTCCATCATAAGTATGGTTCAGTGGGTAAGTTTGGGGAGTTGCTCAGCTAAGTATAATCAATTTGTTTTATGCTGGACATTTTCCTTTACGCAGTTCAAAAAAAAGCGGCCTAAGCCGCTTTGCAATATTTGTTTTTACATTGTCCCCTTGTGGGACATTTTTAATGAGGGCGCTGCTTGCGAATTTTTTGAATCGCCTGCAATTGTGCGACTGCTTCTATTAACTCAGCTTGTGCTTGTGCAAAGTCAATTTCGGCCGAGCGATTTTTAATAGTTTCTTCCGCCAATCGTTTAGCTTCCAGTGCACGCGCTTCATCTAAATCACCGCTTCGAATCGCGGTATCAGCCAGAACCGTTACGATGTTGGGCTGTACTTCCAGCATACCGCCAGAAACATAAATCAGCATATCCTCGGTCTGATTTGGTAAACGCAGACGAACTGATCCCGGTTTAATACGAGTGAGCAATGGCGCATGTCTAGGGTAAATACCCAATTCACCCATTTGCCCAGGCACGACAATCATCTCGGCTAAGCCGGAAAATATCGCCTCTTCTGCGCTCACCACATCTACGTGAAAGGTCATTGCCATATTAATTTGCCCATGTTTGCTACTTAACAGTTACAGCGTTTTAGCTTTTTCAACAGCCTCGTCAATTGTGCCAACCATGTAAAATGCCTGCTCAGGCAGTGAATCATAGTCGCCGTTAACAATGCCCTTAAAGCCCTTGATAGTCTCTTTCAACGTAACATATTTACCTGGGCTGCCCGTAAATATTTCCGCGACGTGAAACGGCTGCGACAAGAATCGTTGAATTTTACGTGCCCGTGAAACCGCCAGTTTATCTTCTGGTGATAACTCATCCATACCCAAAATCGCGATAATGTCACGCAATTCTTTATAGCGCTGCAAGGTCTGTTGCACGCCGCGCGCCACGTTGTAGTGTTCTTCCCCCACCACCAGCGGATCCAGCTGACGCGATGTGGAGTCCAGCGGATCAACCGCTGGATAAATACCAAGCGAAGCGATGTCGCGCGACAATACCACCGTAGAATCTAGATGCAAAAATGTGGTTGCTGGCGAAGGATCAGTTAGATCGTCCGCAGGTACATACACCGCTTGAATGGATGTAATCGAACCTGTTTTAGTTGAAGTAATACGTTCTTGCAAACGACCCATCTCTTCGGCCAAGGTCGGTTGATACCCCACTGCTGATGGCATACGGCCCAACAGCGCGGATACTTCTGTGCCTGCTAGAGTAAAGCGGTAAATGTTATCAACGAAGAACAATACGTCACGGCCTTCATCGCGAAAATACTCGGCCATCGTCAAACCTGACAATGCCACGCGCAAACGGTTGCCTGGTGGCTCGTTCATCTGACCAAACACCATCGCCACTTTTGATTCTGGCAGGTTGTCCAGCTTGATGACCCCCGCTTCTGACATTTCGTGATAAAAGTCATTCCCTTCACGGGTACGTTCACCCACGCCAGCAAATACAGATAATCCGGAATGTTGCTTGGCAATATTGTTAATCAGCTCCAGCATGTTTACGGTTTTACCCACGCCTGCACCGCCGAACAACCCAACCTTTCCGCCCTTGGCAAAGGGACAAACCAAGTCAATCACTTTAATACCTGTTTCAAGCAGATCAACCGAGGGTGAAAGCTCGTCAAATCGAGGAGCTTTCTGGTGGATGGAGCGACGCTCGTCACATTTAACTTCGCCGACTTCATCAATCGGTCGACCCAACACGTCCATTACACGCCCCAACGTACCGTGCCCTACAGGCACCATAATTTGATTGCCCGTATTAGCAACCAACATTCCTCGGCGCAAGCCATCAGAAGAACCCATCGCAATGGTGCGAACTACACCGTCACCAATTTGTTGTTGTACTTCCAACGTCAGGCCTTTTTCGGCGACTGCACTATCTAAATTTTGTACCACTAAAGCATCGAACACTTTAGGAACGCTGTCGCGTGGGAACTCAACGTCTACCACCGCACCGATACACTGAACAATTTTTCCCTGATTCATCTAAAATTTCCCCACTTTTGAATATTAATTCTTATCATGCTTTTGCCACATTGTCCCCTTGTGGGACAATGGCTGCATTAACTCACGGCGGCTGCGCCGCCAACTATCTCTGAAATTTCCTTGGTAATGGCTGCCTGGCGCGCTTTGTTGTACACCAGCTTTAGTTCACCAATCACTTCTTTTGCATTATCCGAAGCAGCTTTCATGGCCACCATGCGCGCACTTTGCTCGGAAGCTTGATTTTCAGTTACTGCGTTATATACCAAAGACTCCACATAGCGCCGCAACAATTCATCCACTACAGACTTCGGCTCGGGCTCATAAATATAATCCCACAGTGAAGTAGGTTCAGCTTTACCTTGGTCACCTGCAAGTTGATCACCGACAAGTTGATCATCAGAAAGCGGCAGCAACAAGCGTAATTTCGGCTCCTGCTTCATGGTATTTACAAAATCGTTATACGCGATGTAAATAGCATCCACTTCACCCGCTATATAGGCATCCAGCATGACCTTTACCACACCGACCAAACTAGAAATCCGAGGCGTATCGCCCAATCCAGTCAGATGTGATTTAACATCCGCACCAATGCGAGTCATGAAGCTGAATCCTTTATTCCCTATGGAGCAGACTAAGACCTTTTTACTATCACTATTCCACACTTTCATTTGACTCAAAGCTAGGCGCAAAATGTTGGTATTCAATCCGCCGCACAAGCCTTTGTCTGAGGTAATAACGATTATGCCGACATTTTTTATCTGCTCCTTTTTAATTAAAAAGGGGTGCTTATACTCCGGACTGGCATGTGATAAATGCGCAGCAACCTGGCGAATTTTTTCAGCGTACGGACGCGCAGCGCGCATGCGTTCT
>JAKFXW010000055.1 GCA_021731185.1 Gallionellaceae bacterium | reverse complement strand
ATTAAACAGTTTGCCGGAAAAATTCCTATCTTGGGTGTGTGCCTCGGCCATCAAAGTATCGGCCAGGCGTTTGGTGGGAAAATTATTCATGCAAAAAATTTAATGCACGGGAAAACTTCCGCCATTTTTCATAACAGTAGCAGTGTGTTTCAAGGATTGCCCAGCCCATTTACTGCGACACGCTATCACTCGTTGGTGATTGATCGTTCAACGTTGCCAGACTGCTTGGAGATTACCGCGTGGACCGACGACGGCGAGATCATGGGTGTGCGCCACAAAACGTTAGCAGTTGAAGGCGTGCAGTTTCATCCTGAATCGATTCTCACTGAGCACGGTCATGCCATGCTGAAGAATTTTTTGGGCGGCATAAAAACATGAATTACGCACAAACTTTAAGCAAGCTGATCGAGCGTAAAGACCTGCCATTCTCAGAAATGCGCGAGTTGATGGAAAGCATTATGGGCGGACAACTCACGCCCGCACAAATTGCAGCGGTGTTAACCGCACTGCGCATAAAGGGCGAAACGGTAGATGAAATCGCGGCGGCCGCACAGGTGATGCGCGAACTATCGCTTAAGGTAAATGTAAAACCAAGCACTCATTTAATCGACACCTGCGGCACGGGCGGTGATGGTGCGCAGACTTTTAATATCTCCACCGCCAGCGCATTTGTGGCTGCCGCTGCTGGCGCGCAGGTCGCCAAGCACGGCGGGCGTTCAGTTTCCAGCACCTGTGGCAGTGCCGACGTGTTGGAAAAACTTGGTGTGAATGTAAATTTAACACCAGAGCAAGTTGCGCAATGTGTTGACAAAATTGGTGTCGGCTTTATGTTTGCGCCCAATCATCACAGCGCGATGAAACACGCAGCACCGGTGCGGCGCGAACTGGGTGTGCGTACATTATTTAATTTGCTCGGCCCGCTGACCAATCCAGCGGGTGCGAAAAATCAGGTGATGGGAGTTTTTCAGCGCAACCTCACCACCAAGCTCGCGCAGGTATTGCAACAGCTCGGCAGCCAGCATGTGCTGGTGGTGCATGGTGCAGATGGCATGGACGAAATTTCGATCAGCGGCGCGACCTATATTGCAGAATTAAAAAATGGAAAAATCAGTGAATACACCGTACAGCCGCAAGATTTTGGTCTGCACATTTCACCGTTGGATAGCATCTGCGTAGCCAATGCCGATGAAGCGCGCAGTATGTTATTAGCCGTGCTGGATAACCAACAAGGTGCGGCACGCGACATCGTACAACTCAACGCTGGTGCGGCCATTTACGTGGCGGGCTTGAGTAACACGCTACCAGAGGGTGTTAAAAAAGCAGGAGAATTTATTGCCAATGGCGCGGCGAAAAATAAGTTAGAGCAGCTTGGGGGGTTGAGTAATAGTTTTAAGGTTTAACTTGCTTGCATTATTGAAAATGCTTAGGTGCAGGCTGTGTTGGTGAACGATTACCAAACTAACTAAAGGATAAATTAATGAATACCTGCAAGTTATCTACCCTTAAATTTATTGTGGCTATATTGGGCATACTAATTCTTGCCACAACATTAACACACGGCGGCAGGAATTCAGTTTAACTTACAAAGCCTGTGACTGGATAGGCAAGGTCGCCGGACGCTCCTACCTCGCGCCGTTCATCAAGCTAAAATTCAGGATTTGGGTGAATTCACCAAGACAGTATCAGTATAAAAAGTTGCAAACAAGGTGAGGTTTGTTAAAATGCCGTTGGGCAGCGATGTCCTTAAAGATGTCCTTAAAAAAAGCTGTAAATATTTTTATTACTATTCAATGGAGAATATAACACATGAAATCTATCATCTTTGGCGTAATTGCAGCAGTAGGCTTGACAGTTGCAGGGAGCGTAATGGCGGCGGACGCTGCAGTCCCAGGGGACGTACTAATACCTGCAGACAAATTAGCGTTCATCAAGAAAAATAAGCTGCTTTGTCACACTTGTCACAAGATTCAAGGAAAGCTGATTGGCCCACCTTGGATGGACGTAGCCAAAGTATACAAAGGTCAAAAAACCTACTCTTTCGGTGGTGATGTTTATAAAGACTTCAAAGGTAAGAAACATCCACAAGAAACACTGCCCTTGGTAGAAGGTCTGATGAAGAAAGTTTCACACGGTGGTAATGGTGGCGGCGCAGGTAACTGGGCCGAAACTCATAAAATTACAGCACCCATGTTTGCAAATGACCCTAAGGGTGAGAAACAAGCAGAAATTAAAGAGCTGGTTGAATTCGTTTTAAGCTTAGCGAAGTAATGATTTAGCCTATTAGAGTTTTTGTGTGAAGGAAGTCATACGACGATAATGGGTTATCAATAAGATAAAGGCTCGTATGACAACTAATAGGCTAAGGGTAACAATAGGATAACAGGGGACACCACGCATAGTTCGAGCATGCAGCGTGGTGAGGTTGGTCAAATCAATGGGGCAATCTTCCCAATTTCCTTTGGGTAAAATGCCTCCCCGAAAGTAGTCAGCAGGTTATTGGTAAAAATATTCTCTACTCTGCAAGGCTTGTCAGTTCTCGCTGATAAACCTCTTCAATTTCGCGTAGTTTGCTGTCGATGCTGAAACGATGCATAGGGTAGGTGCGTCGAGCGGGGCGCGTGTCAGTAAATTCTCTTAAGCCCGCTGCCAATGCATTGCTATCGGCAATCGGCAGCAGAGGTGTTTCAATAATATCGGCCAGATGGCGTGCGCCTTGGCTGGCACTGGCAAGAATAGGCAGGCCTGCCTGCATCGCTTCCAGCAGCACTAATCCGAAAGGTTCGTCTCGTGAGGCACTGACGAAGCAGTCAAAAGTAGCCAACCACTCTTCAGGCCGATCAGAAAAGCCTGGCAAAAGCACGTTTTTAACAGCTTTGCGTCGCAGTTCATCAAGTCGACTACCTTGGCCGATGATGACCAAGTATGCGTTAGGTAAATTTGTTTGTTGAAACGCGTTGATCAGTATATCGAAACCTTTACTATGCTCTACGCGACCAATTGCACCAATTACCCAGGCATCCGAGGCAATGCCATGCAGCGTACGCAACCGTTGGCGAGCATCCTTTGCCGCAGGATTAGGGAGAGTCCAATTATCAATTTGTGTTGTGTGTTTGTGTATTGGCAATGGAATCGCGTCCATTTGCCAAGGGGCAATCGCCACTAGGGCATCTAAAGCTGCGTGTTGCTGGGGCTTGTAACAGATATGCAAAGTAGCCAGCCGTAAACATAGCCCTTTTAAGCCATGTAATGCCCGGCAGGCACCACTCAGATGTGCGTGGGCAACATCTGGCCTGAGTTTTCGCAGTAGCTTACGAGCATGCCAGCGGGCAAACCAATCCCCTACCAAGATTAATTTCACCTCCGGTGCAACACGATGGGCATAGGAGTCTGCACGCGACTGGGCAGCGGCGCGTCGTAATATTAATGTGACATCATGCTTCGCTGCTTGTGCATTGGCTAATTCAATGACATGTCGCTCGCTCCCGGCAAAGCGGCTAGTCAAAATAAGATGGACGATACGCATTCGAAAATTTATGTCCAACAAAAAATTGTAGTTAGGGGAACGCTTGTGAATCGAGTGAGCACCAACCCGTATTCTACGAGCCGCACTTGTGGTTATAAACCAGGTGCGCGCAACGCGCCTTTTTTCCCCAGCACATCAATGATGGTAGGGGCTAGATCAATCTGGCTAACCATAGGGGAGTACGTGCCGGGCTTGATCAGTGCGGGCGCGTAGAAGATTAGCGGGATGTGATAACTTTCGATGGGTAATTTGCTTTTGCCCGCGACCGAGGCGCAATGGTCGGCGGCGATGACAAACCATAAGGAGCTGCGACGCAACAGGCCATGCCAGCGACTGGCCCGCCACTCGTTGGGTAGGACTGCTTCGTACAGGCAGATCATGGTAATTAAAATGGCAATGACAGATAAATCAAACCATAAACCTTTAGCGAGTATGCCGAGCCATAGATGCCAATCCACCAGCGTTGCGCCGGTGTAGATGCTCAAGCCTATGCGCGTCAGGCTGAAAATAACCAGCATTAGCAGCATTAGCAGCATGACCAGAATGGGCAGGTGCGGGACATTGTCCCCTTGTGGGATGATGGAGTGAGGGTAGGGCTTGAATTTGGACATGGTATGGAATGATTTTTTATGCAGCTTGAAATTAAATTTGCCTAATAAATTGGTAATTGGCGCGGTGCAATTGTGATTATCCTGCCTCCGAGCATTGCGCGCAAAGAAAATGAAGTGGTCGTCATTAAGAAAATATTGAGCGCATTAGCAAGCTGAAGTCTCAGCCGCTATAATCAGCGGACTTTTCATCCGTTTCTTCTTCCAGTATGGCAGTCATGCTTATTTCAAATTTAAAAAATCATCCAGTTTCAAATATAAAAAATCATTTGGCAGATTTATTTACTCAGGCGTTGCAAGCCGTAGCACCAGAGCATGCCGCGCAACATGCTGTAGTGTTGGAGCGTTCCAAGCAAACGCAGCATGGGGATTATGCGTGTAATTTAGCTATGCAATTAGCTAAATCTATGCGCCGTAGTCCGCGTGATTTGGCACAAGCACTCATCAACGCGCTGCCGCCGTCCGCGGCCATTGGCAAGTTGGAAATTGCGGGTGCGGGCTTTATTAATATTTTTATCGCAGTCGCGGCCAAGCAGCAGATAGTCAGTGCGGCCTTGCGCGCCGGCGATAAATTTGGACACGTTGATGTGGGCGCAGGACGCACCTTGCAGGTAGAGTTTGTCTCGGCCAATCCGACTGGTCCATTGCATATTGGACATGGGCGCGGTGCGGCGGTGGGAGATTGTTTGTGTCGGATATTAAGTGCTGCCGGATGGCGGGTCACACGCGAATTTTATTACAACGATGCAGGCGCACAGATTGAGAATCTGACATTATCAGTGGAGCTGCGCTGCAACGGCATTGCGCCAGACAATGTGGCATGGCCGGACAATGGCTATCGTGGCGACTATATTATGGATGTGGCGCGGGCTTATCTGGCGCGTGAAGCGGTGGTGGCAGACGGTATGCGGATACAAGCATCGGGAGATGTGACCGACAGTATTGCGATACAGCAATTTGCTGTGGCGTATTTGCGCCAAGAGCAGGATGAAGATTTACAGGCATTCAGAATAAATTTTGATGTGTATTCGCTGGAGTCCGCACTCTATACCACGGGTCGTGTGGAGGAGGTGGTGAGTGCGTTAGTCGCTAGCGGGCACACGTATCAGCAGGATGATGCGCTATGGTTACGCACCACGGATTTTGGCGACGATAAAGATCGGGTTATGCGTAAAAGCGATGGCACTTACACCTACTTTGTGCCGGATGTGGCTTACCATTTGGATAAGTGGCGGCGCGGCTTTACCCGAGTGATCAATGAACAAGGCGCGGATCATCACAGCACCATTACCCGCGTGCGTGCGGGTTTGCAGGCGTTGAATGTGGGAATTCCAGAGGGTTGGCCGGAATATGTGTTACATCAGATGGTTACTGTGCTGCGTAATGGCGAGGAAGTGAAAATTTCAAAACGTGCAGGCAGTTACGTCACGCTACGTGATTTGATTGACGAAGTGGGCTGCGATGCCACGCGCTATTTTCTGGCGGCGCGCCATTCCAGCACGCATCTGGTGTTCGATATTGATTTGGCGAAATCGCAGAGCAATGAAAACCCGGTGTACTACATTCAATACGCGCATGCACGTATTTGCAGCGTATTGGCGCAGTGGGGTGGCGAGGTGGCAAACTTATGGCAGGCTGATATGAGTGCCTTGGATAGCAGTTATGAGCAAAATTTATTGCAGCGCATAATTGATTTTCCACAGTTGGTCGAAAATGCAGCAGCAGACCTCGCTCCGCATTTGATCGCATTTTATTTGAAGGACTTGGCGGCAGATTTGCATAGCTACTATAATGCTACGCGCTTTCTGGTTGAGGATGAAAGCATTAAACTGGCGCGCCTTGCCCTGATAGCCGCCGTGGCTCAGGTGATGAAAAATGGTTTGGATTTGTTGGGAGTCTCCGCGCCAGAAAAAATGGCCCACATCCCACAAGGGGACAATGAGGGGACAATGTAGTCATGATCGAAGTGCCCCACAAGGGGACAATGTGTTACGCAAATATTCAGCGGAAAATTGAATATATAAGGCTGTCAAGGTATAAGGATGGTGATGAGCTACCGTAACAATACAAAATCGGGTTCCACTCCAAGCACTTCAATTTTGCCAGGCATTATTATAGGTGTGACGGTGGGACTGATTATTGCGGGTGGCCTGGCGTGGTATATGTTGAAATCGCCCAGTGCGAAATCCCTGGGTACGGTCACTCAGTCAGAGCAATTGGCTATCGAGAAATCCAGCCCTGAAAAAATGGACGCGGTATCCGCTCCAGTTGGGGCTACGGGGACGAAAGAAAATAAACCGCGCTTTGAATTCTATAAAGTATTAACCGATAAGGCGGCATCCCCTGTGCCCAAAATTGTGCCTAAAGCTACCAATAAGCCAGTGGTGTCGGATTTACCAGGGGTGTCGGATTTAAGTAAAGAGCTTTATTATCTACAAATAGGCTCATTTTCTAATGCTGATGATGCAGATAAATTAAAAGCAAAATT
>JAKFXW010000057.1 GCA_021731185.1 Gallionellaceae bacterium | reverse complement strand
AGGTGGATAACGACAAATGGTCCTCAGTTTGGCGATCAGCTATTGCTGATCATAAGCAGAATCACGGTGCGGATGATGCTGAAGACATCATTCTTGAAGCGTATCGGGACTCGCTATTGGCATACATTGAAGCAGCACCTGACGCATCTCGAGAATATGTAGAAGGGCTGTTAATTAGTCCTTACGAAACCGTTAGGCGTATTGCTGTATATGCGATTGATCAGCGATTCATTTACCTAAGTAGCTATGTTGATCGCGTCATCACCGGTCATTATTTCACAAGCAACTTTCGCCACGAGTTGTGGAATCTGTTGAACAATCACTACAAGGAATTTGGGACAGAGCAAAAGCGTCGAGTATTGGAAGCGGTCGATGAACTCACCGAGACGGGCGAGACCGAGCAGTTAAGCAAAGGCGCGACAGCCTACCGTCGGGCGATATGGTTATCGGCCATCAAAGACTACGGCGACGACGTTGCTCAGCTTTATCGGCAATGCATTGACATCATAGGTGGCGAGCCAGAGCACCCAGATTTCTCGAGTTACATGACTAGCGGAGGGGTCGATCACAAATCGGCAATCTCAAAGGAAGAACTCCTTTCGTGGGATTCTGATGAACTGATCAAACAACTCAACGCATACCTGGAGTCTTATACCCCACCCCCGATGTTTGATGGACCCGATTTAGAAGGTTTAACAAAGACACTTCGCCAGGTTGTGAAGGCAGAACCGTTGCGATTCTACAATCAGCTACAAAAATATTCTACACTGGGGATTCCGTATATCCATGAGTTTATCGAAGCGTACCGCGAGTTGTGGTCAGAAAACGCACAGTTGCCTTGGGATGAAATATGGGGCTCCTTGCTGGGATTTTGTCGAGACATTGCGAACCAAGAGCGATTTTGGTCTCAGGAATATATTGGGAAAAGAAGCTCGTTCGTTCCGAATAGGCATTGGATTGTCAGCGGAATCGGAAGCCTGATAGAGGCTGGCACTAAGTCAGATGAACATGCATTCAGTGAGAAGTTGCTAAATCAGGCAGAAGAAGTAATTTTGATACTCTTGGCAAAGGAAAAGGGCGAAGAGTTCAAGATAGATAGCGATGCAGTGATGGTGGCAATCAACAGTCCTCGGGGGCACTGTATTGAAGCATTGATAAATCTAACCCTCCGTTCCTGCCGTTTGGCAAACAAGCAGTGCGGGAACCATGCAAAGATATGGGCTCACTTTCAACCAATCTATGACGCGGAGTTGGCACGAGCAAAAATTGGTGAGTATGAGTTTGCCACCCTCGTGGTCAACTACCTACCCAATTTCCTTTATATGTCGAAGGAATGGGTGTTGGCAAATCTCGTCAACATTTTTGACCAGGATAATTATCAGAAATGGCTATGCGCCATGAATGGCTATGCTTATGTTGGCACGGTGCATAAAGAAATCTACAACCATCTGAAGGAAAATGGCCATCTTATTCGAGCCTTGGATGACGAGAACATCAAGGAACGAGTGGCTGAGAAGATTATTCAAAACATTGCAGTCGCATACGTTAACGACTTCGAGAATTTGGAAGATGAGTCGAGCCTGATTCATATGTTATTAATCCGCAGGAATTACCAAGAGCTTAGTCAGTTAATTTGGTTTTTGTGGACACTGCGTAAGGATGGAGATGAGGATATCCGTGCCAAGGTTTTTGAATTATGGCCGCGTCTTCTGGAAGTTATTGACACAAAAAGCCGGGAAGGCAAGAAGCTGGCATCAAAGTTATGTGATTGGTCTGTTTTTGTGGATGAGGTTAACGAAGGAAACAAGCACTTAATCCTCGCAGTGGCTCCGTTTGCAGAGGAAGAATATAACACTTATGACTTGCTAGAGAGTATCGCCAAGATTAGTGCAAAGCAGCCATTCGAAGCCTATGAGATATGGCTTCGACTTCTCGAAGGCACTATTATGGATTTTCCCGAGGAAGCAATACGAACTGCACTCTCTAATTTGGTGCGTGCAGGCCCTGAAGGATTACGTAAGGCGAAAGATGTCGTGAGTGAGTATATTAAAGGTGGTAACGAGCGGCCATCACAGTGGCTGCAAGAGATAATGATTCCCGTGCAAAATGCATAAATCACGGCACATCGATTCGCTGATTATTATCCAGTCCGCTGCACAATGACTGCACTATGCTGCACCCAAAAATTACTAACCGCGATGAAGGTCGCGCCAAGCGCGCCGCCTGCGCCGGGCACGAACCTCTTGGGCGATTGGTCGTTGAATTTGCTGCACACGCGACCGAAACTGGTAATAGCTGTAAGCGAACATGATCACTTCGGGTTGGTGTTGGAAGCCGCGTCCTACGCCACTTTGCCGCAGCGGTTTGCTGATGCAGTGTTCGCGCAGTTACTCGCCATTGGTGTGCCGCCCATTGCGGCGCGGCAAGAGTGTGCTGCGATGCAGCCGCTGACCATCACCGCTACCACGCCCAAGGGTTAAACACTTGCGGATACAGCGCGAAATCCTGCACGTTGCGGGTGACCACGGTGAGGCCGTGGCATTGGGCGGTGGCCATCAGCAGGCCGTCCATTACCGGCATGGGTTGCCCGGCCAGTTCGGTGTGTGCGGCGATTTGCGCCCAGACGTGGAGCGCGGCGGCATCGAGCGGTAGGATACGCCCGGCGAAGCGCTGTTCCACCTTGCCCAGCCAGGCGGTAAGTTTCTGGCTGCGGCGCGGGTCGGCTTTGCGCAATTTAAGGATGCCTTTTTCAAGTTCTCCCAGCGTGATAACGCTGATGAACAGGCTGGCTTCGTCCTGTTCGTCCAGCCAGGCGATTACTTCCAGTGCGGGGGCTTTTTTGGCGTATTCGGAAAGTGCGCAGGTGTCGAGCAGCCAGCTCATAGCTCGATGTCGCGCCCGGTGTCGCGGCTGCGGGAAATGTCCAAGTCTTCGGCTGCAAGGTCGGGACGCAGCAGCGCGCTGGAGAGCTTGGTTCGGTGGCGGGTGAGCCGGGCGTATTCTTCCGCTGAAACCACCACCGCCGTAGGTTTGCCGTGGACGGTGACCGTTTGGGCATCGCCACTCGCCGCCCGCTTGATGAGTTGGCTGAAGTTGCCCTTTGCTTCTTGCAGTTGCCATTCGCTGTGCATGATGTCCTCCATTTATTCTAGCGTTAATTCTGGCCAGACTGGGCAGAATTTAGCACAAAGCTTGCGGGTTGGCTATGCCTAATTTTACACGGCTAACTTCACGGTTTTGTCGTGAGCTTTTGACCTGCCTGGATTGGTAGCACGCAACCTGTAAGGCTATTCCTCGCAGACGGCTATGGTAAAGGTTATAGCCGTGAATTTTGGCAATAGCACGTTGCGTTTTCGTGGAGTAAATCCAACAGGCGAAAATGACTTGTTTGTTTGAGGTTTCAATCCGGCATTTCAAGATGGCATGGTCTGCGTGATGGGTTTAACGGTATGATTCGCCAATCCGCTCAGGGCTATAAATATAACAAACAGGACTCATGAACAAAGACCAACTCAAAAAGCTGGAAGCTGACCTGTGGAGCGCCGCCGACAAGCTGCGTGCCAACTCCGATCTTAAATCCAGCGAATACGCCACTCCGGTGCTAGGCCTGATCTTCCTCAAGTTTGCCGACAAGGAATAGCGCCGCCATGCCTGCGTTCCAAACCATCTCATTCGACTTGCCGCAAAAATGGAATAATCTGGGACAGACCACGTTTTCTTGAGAGAATAAATTGAAAAAAGACGGACGCTACAATGTCTCTGATCTGACGGAAACTCAGTTTGAGCCCGGCTCGCATGAGCTTGTGCTCAAGAATCGGCTCGGCATCAAGTCCGCGCAAGAGATGGACGTTGCCGAAGCCCGTGCACTTGAAAAAGCGATGAGCAACTTTATCGGAAGTTACGCAGAGAAACATCGCTTCACGGCCGCTGATCTTTCTGCGCTACACAAGGACTGGCTTGGTGAAATCTATGATTGGGCTGGGAAATATCGGCAAGTGAATATCAGCAAGGACGACTTTCCGTTTGCCGCTGCCGCGCAGGTGCCGAAGTTGATGTCTTTGTTTGAGCGTGACGTATTACAACGGAATACGCCATGCAATTTTAAGGACCGGGCAGAAATTATCCGCGCTTTGGCAGAAACACACGTGGAGCTTGTGTTGATTCACCCATTTCGTGAGGGCAACGGCCGGGTGGCACGTATTCTTTCAACCTTGATGGCGCTGCAAGCAGGATTGCCGCTGTTGGATTTTGGCCTGATTGCCGGGATAGAAAAGGAAGCATATTTTGCCGCAGTACAAGCGGGCATGGACAAGAACTACCAGCCGATGGAAGTGTTGTTTGCCGGGATTATCGAGAGGAGCGTTGAGTCGTCTTAAGCGGGATGGTGTTCCTGGTTTCTTCCAGCATGCGAGCGATTGATTCAACCGAGGCACCCGTCTCGATTGCGGTGGAACTGGAGACGTTGGTGATCAGCAATTTGCGGAGTTTTTCCGGGTCGCGCAGATACGGGTTGGTCTCGATGAGCGGTTTTTGTTTCATGGTTGAATTATAGCAGAAGCAAATCCTGAAATGCCGATGGAAATAAAGGCTCCAAACTCTCAAAAGCAGGGTGGTGAAACCGTTACGGAGCGTGCGTCATGACGGCGCTACGCTGTACACAAAAGTTGCTGACGGCGATGAAGGTCGCACCAAGCGCGCCACCTGCGCTGGGTGCGAACCGCTTGGGCGATTGGTCGCTGAATTTATTGCACACGCGCCCGAAGTTGGTGATAGCGGTGAGCGAGCATGATCGCTTCGGTTTGGTGCTGGAGGCTGCGCCCTACGCCACGTTGTCGCAGCGTTTCATCGAGACGGTGTTCACGCAGTTACTCGCCATTGGCGTGCCGCCCGATACAGCGCGGCGCGAGTGCGATGCGATGCAGCCGTTGACTATCACCGCGACCACTCCTTACCCCAATCGCCTCAGCCTGCAAGCCAACCTGAAGGATTACGCTTGGCAAGCGGAGTGGATGATGGGAAATGGCGAGATGCTAGAAGTAATTAACGCACGGCTGGCAGGCCATATCGTAAGCATCAACGGCAAGCTGGAGTTCCCAAAAAAGTTCGTGCTCAAGCGACTAGTTATTCCTTAACGTTGCCGCTCATGTTGCAGAAATTGGCATAAAACCATGCTGCATGATGGCGCGAAAGGGGAGTGGGAGACATCTCTTACATAGATATGTAATGTGCGAGTATAAAATTATTTGTGGCACATTTTTTAAATTGTGTCACAATGCAAACCGTAAAATCAATTTATCGGGAGAAGTCTCATGAGAGCAAGCAAAGTGAGTTCCAGCGAAACTAAAATCTTTGGCGCAGCCAAAACCACCAGCCTTGGTGGGGTCAGAACCTTGGGCGTTCGTGAAATGCGTGCAGGCTACGAGGTTTTGCATAAGGCATTAGAGCAGGGCGGCGAAGTGCTGCTAACGCACCACGGCAAACCGTTTGCGCGTGTTTTGCCGCTGGAGTCGGTGATAGCGACCAAGCCCAAGGTTCGCTCGTTGGCGGTATTTCGCGCAAAGCAAAAATTTCAAACTACCCCCAGTGAAGTGTTAATCCGCGAAGACCGCGATAGCCGAGATTTTTGATCCGTGATAACGCTCTTTTCAGACACCAGTGTCCTCATTAAATGGTATATCGCTGAAAACCATTCCGAAGCGGTGGATAAACTGTTTGTAGCGCAATCTGGCATCGCCATCAGCCGCTTGGCAGGGGTGGAATTTTGCAGCGCATTGAGCCGTCGTCGTCGCAATAAACAGATTTCTAAGCAGTTGGAAAAAGCGGCGTTAGCATTGTTTTATACGCATCAAAGCAACGGCAGCTTGTATGTGCTGCCGCTCAGCGATAATCATTGCGCCGAGGCCGAGCGATTGATGCAAAGCTTGCCGAGAATTCCATTGCGTGCACTTGATGCCTTGCAACTCGCTGCGGCGAGCCTGATGGAAGCCAAAGAATTTGCCAGTGCCGACCGGATACAAATTGCTGCTGCGAAAGCAATCGGCTTAAAAGTTCACGATTTTTCTTAATACCAACCACCATGACAAACTCACCCCCCCCATTACCGCAAGAACCACAAGACGATAACCAAATCATCGCCGAGCGGCGCACTAAGCTTACTGCGCTGCGCGCACAAGGCATCGCATTCCCCAATGATTTTGAGCGCAAGCATTTAGCGGCAGATTTACACGCCGAGTTTGGCGAAAAAACTACCGAGGAATTAAGCGCGCTGGCAGTGCGTGTCGCCGTGGCTGGACGCATGATGTTCAAGCGTGTGATGGGCAAGGCCAGCTTTGCCAGCGTGCAGGATATGAGTGGTCGCATTCAACTGTATATCAGCAATGATGATACTGGGGTAGCGACGCATGATGCATTTAAGCACCATGACGTAGGCGATATTTTTGGTGCAGTTGGGGTGCTCTTCAAAACCAAGACAGGTGAGCTTTCAGTGCGCGTCTCGCAACTTAGATTATTGACTAAGGCTTTGCGTCCTTTGCCAGAAAAATTTCACGGCCTTACCGATCAAGAGCAAAAATATCGGCAGCGCCATGTTGATCTCATCACCAACGAAACGACGCGCAATACTTTTA
>JAKFXW010000130.1 GCA_021731185.1 Gallionellaceae bacterium | reverse complement strand
TGTTTGCTTGGTGGCTAACAAGGAAAAAGATCAGGTCATTGCAGACATCTGTTTGGTGTTTTTGCGTAAAGACTACTCGTCAACTTTATGATTTGCAATAGCTATTCGTGGGGAAACCTCAGGGTCAACATCGTAATACTTACTGCGGAGATCAAAGGTAAAGGGTGAGATTTTTTTAATTTAAACAGCACAGCGTCGCATCACCTCTTCGCATTTATCTTCACCATTTTTTTGATCACCCCGTCTGCTATTTCCCCCCACTATGTCAAACCATGAGTAGCATAAACTTGTTCAGTGTTTCCCTAGACCTGACTCCGCAAGGCTACGCCGTGGGCACCATATCGGTGGGCATTCTCCAGATCGTCGTACCTCAGGCCGCCCAAAGCATACACAGGAATAGCCGAGTGCGCTGCAAGCGTGGCAAATGTCGGCCAGCCGAGATGCGGCACACCCGTATGGCTGCGTGTAGGCAGCACCGGGCCGAGTACGACAAAATCTAAACCGAGTGCGTTGGCCTGCAGCAATTCAGTTTCGTTATGACAGGAAGCCGCACACCACGCCAGGCCGGGATGCTCAAAGTGTGAACGTGTGCTTGTGCTCATCAACTGTGCGCTGGTCAGATGCACGCCATCCGCACCAATTTCCCGTGCCAGCTCAACATCCTGATTGATTAATACCTGGGCATGGTGGGCATGCGCTAAATTAACTATGTGTTGTGCTATTTTTTTTAATTCAAGATACGGCATAGTTTTTTCACGTATCTGCAACAAGCGCAATCCACTATCCAGTGCCTGCTGTAAACGCTTTAAAAACTCCTTAATACCTAACTCCGCCACATTGCTAATCGCATAGTGCATAGGTAATTGCAGTGCGCGTAGAATGGGAATATTGGCGGGCAGCATGGGTGAAACAGTTAAATCGAAGGGAGACTGCCAACGCAAAGCCTGATTTTCTCGGCCAGATGGCTCCCCCTGCCAATGGGTAACACGAAAAAACCTTAGTCGAACTGTTGCGTGCGGATAAGTAAACTCGCGGGTTAGCCAGGGATAGGCGGTGATAACCTGTATGCCCAATTCCTCGTGCAACTCACGCGCCAGAGCTTGCTGTGCAGACTCTTCCGGTTCAACCTTGCCGCCCGGGAACTCCCAATATCCCGCATAAGATTTCCCCGGTGGTCGTTGAGCCAGCAAAAAAGTACCATCGGATTTTTGCAGTACCGCCGCGGCCACTTCAATGAACTTTGCGCTCATGTGCTGTTAGGGAAGCACTGATTGAATCCCACATGTACCCGCAAGAGGCACGCCGTGGTTGTAATGGGCTAAAGCCCAAACAAAACACGCTGGCTGCGACATCGGCTTTGCGGGATGGAATGCACGGAGCAAGGTGACGCTAAGGGTCGTTCCCTTGGCTAGCCTTGCGATCATCACAATTTGGTCTGCAACGCGGCTCATGGAGGATTAATCCGTGCTTCCCTGATTAATCGCTGTGTGCCCACCCAACTGCGTGCAAACTGTCCCGCCACTCTTCCACTGCGCGAGCCGCGCGCGAGCGCCCATTGCAAGGCAGCGCGTCGGCTCTCCTCAGTTAAGGGAGGTGCATTAAAATGCTGCAACCAGTGCGCCACGATGTTCAAGTACTCATCTTGAGTAAAGGGGTAGAAAGATACCCATAAACCAAATCTTTCCGATAAAGAAATTTTTTCTTCTACACCTTCTGCCGGATGAATTTCATCTCCAATATACTGCGTACCCAAATTTTCACTCATTTGTTCAGGCATTAAATGCCTGCGATTGGACGTGGCATAAATCAATAAATTATCTGGCAAGGCCACCATCGAACCGTCCAGCGTGGCTTTGAGTGCTTGGTAACCCGGCTCGGCAGCATTGAAAGAAAGATCGTCGCAGTACAATATAAATTTTTCTGGCCGCGCGCTGATGGCGGAAATAATTTCTGGCAAATCAATCAGCCCCGCTTTATCTACTTCAATCACGCGCAAACCTTGTGCAGAATATTCGTTTAATAATGCTTTGACCAACGATGATTTACCCGTGCCACGCGCGCCCGTCAGCAAGACGTTGTTGGCGGGCAGACCTTGAATAAATTGCTGCATATTTTGATTGACCTGTTGTTTTTGCAGATCGATTTCATGCAGATCATGTAAGCGAATAGCATGAATTTGGGGGATGGGAAATAATGCGCCGCAACCATTGCGATGTTGCCAGCGGCAAGCCAGCGTTTGCTTCCACTCAACCGTCTGACGTGCTGGCGGCAATACAGCATCTAGCCTGTCCAGCAAAGTTTTTGCGCGAATAAGTACGGTTTCTAAAATATCCATGTCAGGAGTTACCCTTTCCTTTCCCAGTTTCTGATAATAAAGAGCACAAGGCGGCGAGGATGACAGTACAGTTGAGTACGGCGATAATCAGCGACTTGCTCGCTTGCGAGCTTAGTCGAATGGCTATAACCAATGACTTGCCCAGCGTCTTTTGCTGGGTTAGTCAGATGGCTAGTAGTTATACCAGTTGTTTTATCAGGAGCCGAAAACGCAGCCAACACAGTGATCGTTTTTATCAAGAATTGGAATTAACTGCGGTAGCTGGCATTAATCTTGACATAGTCATACGAAAAATCGCAGGTCCATACTGTCGCAACCGCTGCACCACGATTTAATTCCACGCGCACAGTAATGTCACTTTGTTGCATCACGCCCTGCCCGTCTGTTTCCTGGTAACTAAGCGCCCGCCCGCCATGTTCTGCCACCAACACATTATCCAAATACACTTTAATTTTTTTCACATCGAAATCGTCAACACCCGCATAGCCAATGGCGGCAAGGATACGACCCAGATTAGGATCCGATGCAAAAAATGCGGTTTTAATAAGTGGTGAACGTGCAATGGCATAGGCTATCTGTTTACACTCGGCCTCGTTTTTTCCGGCGGTCACGTTAACGGTGATAAATTTTGTCGCCCCTTCGCCATCGCGCACAATGGCTTGCGCCAGATATATAGCCACTTCTGTGATCGCTGCTTGCAGTTGCTGAAATCCGGCACTATGCGTATCAACAATTTTTCCGGCATGACTTGCGCCGGTGGCAATCAACATCAGCGCATCGTTAGTTGAAGTATCCCCATCCACAGTGATGCAATTAAATGACGCATTGCACGCAGTTGTCACCATTTGCTGCAACATGCCTTGCGCGACACTTGCATCAGTAGCGATGTAGCCCAGCATCGTCGCCATGTTCGGGTGGATCATGCCTGAACCTTTGGCAATACCCGTAATGGTAATCGTTTTTGCACCGATCGTAATTTTTCGCGACACGGCTTTTGCTACGAGGTCTGTAGTCATAATAGCGGTGGCAGCGTTGAGCCAATTGTCTTCGCGTAAATCTGCTACACAATCTGGCAAGCCTGCGACCAGTTTTGCAAGCGGCAGTGGCTCCATGATAACCCCAGTGGAAAAAGGCAATACTTGATTGGCTTTGCAATTTAATAAGGCAGCTACTTCTGCGCAGGTGGCGCGTGCAGTGATCATGCCCGATTCACCCGTGCCAGCATTGGCATTACCAGTGTTTATAATCAACGCACACACACCAGTATGTGTAGCAAGATGCTCCTGCGCGATTATTACTGGCGCAGCACAAAATTTATTTTTTGTGAACACGCCCGCTACAGTGGCTTGGGAATTCAGTTTGATGAGGAGTAAATCTTTACGATTAGGCTTTTTAATATGGGCTTCAGCCGTGCCCAGCAACACACCTTTGATAGGTAATAAGTCACTTGCTACAGGTGGAGAAAGATTGACTGGCACGGTGTGGAACTCTCTAACTATATAAAGGGTAGCTGTAAATACTAGTAACGCCCGCCTTGTTTATAGATGTAGTTGCTCATTTCGACCGATTGCATATTCATGCGGCGCACAATGCCATGCACATGGCGTACGACACCGCGCATTACGTAATACACAATCGCCGGGTTGGTGCTGAGAAAAGACTCCAGGCGGGAACGTTCCAATAATAATACTTTGCTGTCAGTTTTGGCCATGACCGTAGCACTGATTTGCGCCACGCTACCCCCGACAAACGTGATGATGCCGGCTAAATCACCGGGCTGGAGTAAATGCAAAGTAGCTTTTTCCCCACCTATCGTTGCGGTAGCTTCAACTTCTCCTGAAGCAAGCATCATCAAGGTATTTCTGAGCTCGCTCTCGCCGGGTCGAAGCAGATAGGTTCCAGCCTTATACTCTTTGAGTTCAAAAATTTTTGCCAAGTCTTCCACTTCTGCGTCACGCAATTCTTCGGTTAAAGTGGAGTGATGTAAGGTATGTAAAATCAGATCATTTGTGGTCATCTAAATCTCCTAGTAATGTATTGCTGAATAGAAGTCTTTAAGTCAATGGCCTCTCTACAGGTCATTTCAAGTCAATTTTCCATGGCAATTCTTATACTTCTTACCTGAGCCGCATGGACACGGGTCATTACGGCCGATCTTGCTTTCGGTGCGATGAAAAGGTTGCGCGACACGCTCACTCGTAGCAGATGAATTATGTCCCTCGTCGGCAAGATTGTATTGAACATTTTCTGGTGCAGCGGGTGCTTCCACTGCCTTAATATCTTCTTCGCTGCGGATTCGCACATTTAATAATACCGAGGTGACATCACGCTTAATGACATCTAACATGCTGGCGAACAACTCAAATGCCTCACGCTTATATTCCTGCTTGGGATTTTTTTGTGCGTAGCCGCGCAGATGTATGCCCTGCCGCAAATGATCCAATGCCGACAAGTGTGCGCGCCAATGCGTGTCTATACTTTGCAGCATGATTATGCGCTCATAGCGATGCATGGCCTCGCTGCCGACTTGATCGACCTTGGCTTGAAAATGCTGCTGCGCCGCTTGTACGATGCGTTCACGCAGCGCGGCCTCTTCCAGCTTGGTGTCCTGCTCCAACCACTGCGTCAGCGGCAAATCTAATTGAAATTCTGCATGCAATGATTTCTGTAACGCTGGCACATCCCATTGCTCTTCCATACTTTGTGGGGGAATAAATTCGTCGATGCTGCTGCTAATCACTTCATCGCGCATGGCGGTGATGGTATCGGCAATCTCGGCACTCTCTAATAAATCATTGCGCTGCTGGTAAATAACTTTGCGCTGTTCGTTAGCGACATCGTCATATTCCAGCACCTGCTTACGCATATCAAAATTGCGCGCTTCCACTTTGCGCTGCGCATTTTCGATGGCGCGGGTTACCCAAGGATGTTCAATTGCTTCACCTTCGGGCAATTTGAATTTGTTCATCATCGCGGCGACGCGCTCGGAAGCAAAAATACGCAACAACGGATCTTCCAAGGACAAGTAAAAACGACTGGAACCAGGATCACCTTGACGGCCTGCACGACCACGCAATTGATTGTCGATACGGCGTGATTCATGTCGTTCAGTGCCGATAATGTGTAGGCCACCGCTGGCAATAACTTGCTCATGTACGGGTTGCCACTCTGCACGCAACACATCAATGCGCTTAGTGCGCGTCGCATCATCCAAACTCTCATCCATACGCAGCACTTCAATCGGCTTTTCCACGTTGCCGCCGAGCACAATATCGGTGCCGCGTCCCGCCATATTGGTAGCGATGGTAATCATTTTAGGCCGTCCTGCCTGCGCGATAATTTCCGCTTCCCGCGCATGTTGCTTGGCGTTTAATACCTGATGCGGCAACTTGGCCTGCGCCAGCAATTTTGATAGCAACTCAGAAGTCTCAATCGACGTAGTGCCCACCAGAACAGGCTGCCCGCGTTCATAGCAATCCTGTATATCGAGTATTGCTGCCTGATATTTTTCACTTGTACTCAGGTAAACCTTGTCCATCAGATCTTTGCGTATGGTGGGACGATGCGGCGGAATAATGACAGTCTCAAGATTATAAATTTGCTGAAATTCAAATGCCTCGGTGTCCGCTGTTCCGGTCATACCAGCGAGCTTGTTGTACAAACGAAAATAATTTTGAAAGGTAATGGAAGCCAGCGTTTGATTTTCTTTTTGTATCGGCACGCCCTCCTTGGCCTCAATAGCCTGATGCAGACCATCCGACCAACGTCGACCCGTCATGATACGGCCAGTAAATTCATCGACTATCATCACTTCGTTATTTTGCACAACATAGTTTTGATCGACAAAATAAAGTGCATGTGCCCGCAGCGCAGCATACAAATGTTGAAACAGCATGATGTTAGCAGGATCATACAAGCTGGTTCCTGCTGGCAACAAATCGGCCTTGGACAATAATTCTTCGGCGTGTTCATGCCCCGTTTCAGTGAGCAAAATTTGTTGGTTTTTTTCGTCTACGCTGTAATCACCTTCGCCGCCCTCTTCCTTTTGACAAACCATATGCGGCACGAGTTTATTCATGCGTATATAAATATCGATGTTGTCTTCTGCTTGCCCAGAAATAATCAACGGTGTGCGCGCTTCATCAATCAAGATGGAATCAACTTCATCGACGATGGCAAAATTTAATTTACGCTGATGCCGCTCGGCGACATCGGTGACCATGTTGTCGCGCAAATAATCAAAGCCGAATTCATTGTTCGTGCCGTAAGTAATGTCAGCATGATAAGCCGCCGCTTTAGCGG
>JAKFXW010000030.1 GCA_021731185.1 Gallionellaceae bacterium | reverse complement strand
AAGCAGGAGCCGGTAAACATTCCGCAATCTGAAACGCGCTCGTTGAAAGATGTGTTGGAGCTGCCCTGGGGCTTTGAAATTTACAGTCTGCTGACGCGCTGGAATCCGCTCAACATTCGCCGCCCCACGCCGCGTGCCCCCACTGGCAAGCGGGTGCTGGTAGTGGGCATGGGGCCGGCGGGTTTTACTTTGGCTCATCATTTAATGAATGATGGACATATTATCGCGGGCATTGATGGCTTGAAAATCGAGCCATTGCCAGTTGAGTTAAGCGGAGTCACTGTGCATGGCGAGCGTGTGCCATTTCAGCCGGTATATGATGCGAGCAGTTTGAGTGAGCCGCTGCAAGATAGAATTCAAGCGGGTTTTGGCGGTGTGGCCGAATATGGCATCACCGTGCGCTGGGATAAAAATTTCCTGAAAATTATTCGCCTGCTGCTGGAACGGCGCAGCCAATTTGCGCTGTTTGGCGGGGTGCGTTTTGGTGGCACGATCACTGCAGATAGCGCATTCGCACAGGGCTTTGATCACGTTGCGCTGGCTGCGGGCGCGGGGCGGCCTACGTTGTTGGAGATTCCGAATGGCATGGCTAATGGCGTGCGTACTGCATCTGATTTTTTGATGGCCTTGCAATTAACCGGCGCAGCCAAAGCCGATTCCATCGCTAACATGCAGGTGCGCCTGCCCGTGGTGGTTATCGGTGGCGGACTGACTGCGGTGGATACCGCGACGGAATCGCTGGCTTATTATCCGGGGCAGGTGGAAAAATTCCTGCGGCGCTATGAAATGCTGTCAGCAGAAAAAAGTGAAGCAGCATTGCGCTCAACCTGGACAAAAGAGGAAGTCATCGTTGCGGATGAGTTTTTGAGTCATGCCCGCGCTATCCGCGCTGAGCGAGTCGCGGCGGCGAATGCAAAACGCGAGCCGGATTTAATTAAATTATTGCAATCCTGGGGTGGCGTGACCGTGGTGTATCGCAAGCGTTTACTGGATAGCCCGGCATATACGCTCAATCATGAAGAAGTTGAAAAAGCCTTGGAAGAGGGTATTTATTTTGCCGAAGGTTTGACTCCACTGCGCGTGGAGATCGATGCTAATCAAGATGTTTGCGCCATGGTGGTCAAGCAGCAGGTGATGGACGCTGATGGCATCTGGCAGAGTTTGGGTGAGTTATCCATTCCTGCACGCACTATTCTGGTAGCGGCGGGAACGCAGCCCAACACAGTTTTATCGCGCGAATTTCCAGAGCAATTCAAGCTGGATGGAAAATATTTTCAAGCTTGTAATGAGCACGGTGAAGTGGTGAAGCCAGAGCGCGGCAACACTAAGCCGAGCAAGGCGCAGGTGTTACAGGTTCGACATCACGATGGTCGCTTCGTCAGTTTTTTTGGCGATTTGCATCCCTCATATTTTGGCAATGTGGTGAAGGCGATGGGTAGTGCCAAGCAGGGTTACCCGGTGGTGAGTAAGGTGTTGGCGCAGGTTGCAGCCGCATCCAAAGTGAGTGACCGCCAATTTTTCACGCAATTGAATAACGATCTGCGCGCAACCGTGCATCAAGTCGTGCGCCTCACACCAAATATTGTCGAAGTGGTAGTGAAGGCACCCGCAGCCGCACGCGCATTTTTGCCGGGACAGTTTTATCGTTTGCAGAATTACGAAACAACCGCTGCGCAAATTAAGGGTACGCGTATGGTGATGGAAGGTTTGGCGTTGACTGGTGCGTGGGTGGATATTGAGCAGGGTTTACTGTCAACTATTGTTTTGGAAATGGGCGGCTCGTCGCAATTATGTGATCGGCTCGTGCCCGGTGAAGCGGTCGTGTTAATGGGACCAACCGGTACGCCGACAGAAATTGTAGCGGGTGAAACAGTGCTGCTGGTGGGCGGTGGACTGGGCAATGCGGTGCTGTTTTCCATTGGCCGTGCTTTTCGCGCAGCGGGTTCAACAGTGCTGTATTTCGCGGGTTATAAAAAACTCATGGATCGCTACAAAGTAGCCGATATTGAAGCTGCGGCCGATGTGGTGGTGTGGTGCTGTGATGAAGCACCGGGCTTTGTGCCAACACGCGAGCAAGACCGTACCTTTATTGGCAACATCGTGCAGGCGATGAAAGCGTATGCCAGCGGCGAATTAGGTGAACCTGCCATTTCTGTGAAAAATGTTGATCGCCTCATCGTCATCGGCTCGGATCGCATGATGGCAGCAGTGGCAGCAGCGCGGCATAATGAGTTAAAAGCATATATGAAGGTTGGGCATCACGCCTATGCGTCGATTAATTCGCCCATGCAATGCATGATGAAAGAGATCTGTGGCCAGTGTATTCAAGAGCACATCGATCCAATCAGCGGGAAAAAACATTATGTGTTTTCCTGTTTCAATCAAGATCAGCCATTAGATGATGTGAGCTTTGCCGGATTAAATGCGCGACTCAAACAAAATACCTTGCCGGAGAAATTAACCGCGCAGTGGATTGCAAGCTGTTTGGCGCAGAATCAATCCAGCACAAAATAAATTTGGCGCAGAATAAAATCGTATAATCACAAAAATTTACTGGAGGAAAATTAATGCGTATCGGTATTCCAATGGAAACGCGTGCAGGGGAAACGCGTGTTGCGGCAACACCGGAAACCGTTAAAAAAATGCTGGCAGTCGGCCATACCGTGTTGGTGCAACTCGGGGCGGGAGCGGGCGCGAGTATTTTGGATGCGGATTATCAAGCAGCGGGTGCTACATTGGTCAATGCAAAAGATTTATATGCTCAAGCGGAGATCGTGTTGAAGGTCAAAGCGCCCACTGCCGATGAATTGATGCAGATGCCTGCGAACAGTGTGTTGATAGGCTTGTTATCACCATATCAGGCGGATCTGGTTGCGGCCTATGCCAGGCAAGGCATCATCGCTTTTGCCATGGAAAAATTGCCGCGCACTTCACGCGCGCAAGCGATGGATGTGTTGTCATCGCAGGCCAATATTGCAGGTTATAAAGCGGTACTGGTCGCGGCGAATTTATACAAACGTTTTATGCCGATGTTGATGACAGCGGCGGGCACGGTCAAAGCAGCGCGTGTGGTGATTCTCGGTGTGGGTGTAGCAGGGCTGCAAGCCATCGCCACGGCCAAGCGTATGGGTGCGGTGATTGAAGCATCGGACGTGCGTCCGGCGGTAAAAGAGCAAGTAGAGTCACTGGGTGCAAAATTTATTGATGTGCCATTTGAAACTGATGAAGAACGCGATGCCGCACAGGGCGTAGGTGGCTATGCGCGCCCTATGCCTGCCAGTTGGATGGAGCGGCAAAAGATTGAAGTAGCCAAACGCGTCGCTCAAGCAGACATCGTGATTACCACGGCGCTGATTCCGGGACGTGCCGCACCTGTGCTGGTGACGGAAGATATGGTCAAGGCCATGAAGCCTGGCTCGGTGATTGTCGATATGGCGGTGGAGGCGGGCGGCAATTGCCCTTTGTCTGAAATGGGTAAAACTGTGGTTAAACATGGTGTCACACTGTGTGGCGAGGATAACTTGCCCGCCTTGGTAGCAGCCGATGCCAGCGCTTTATATGCACGTAATTTGCTCAATTTTTTGAATTTACTATGTGATCCAAAAAATGGCGGCAAGATGAATATTAGCCGCGAGGATGACATTATTGCGGGATCGTTGTTGTGTAGTAATGGCGAAATTGAAGCAAAAAAAGCTGCATAAAAATTAACAATACGCATGGCGGGAATTTTCAGAGGAGAAATAAAATGGGTGTTGATCCAATCGTAACTAATTTAACAGTATTCGTTTTAGCCATTGTGGTGGGTTATCACGTGGTGTGGAATGTTACCCCTGCACTGCACACTCCCTTAATGGCAGTCACCAACGCCGTGTCCGGCATCATCATTGTAGGCGCGATGTTAGCCGCAGGGCCCATGCAAATAGACGTGGGTACAGTGCTGGGATTGCTGGCAGTAATGCTGGCGGCGGTGAATGTGTTCGGTGGCTTTCTGGTCACGCAACGCATGTTGAGTATGTTCCGTAAAAAAAATAAATAACAGAAAAACTTGGAGTTATAAAAAATTATGTCGGCCAATTTTGTTGCATTAGCGTATCTACTTGCTGCGGTTTTATTTATTTTGGCGTTGAAGGGATTAAGCTCGCCCGTATCCGCACAACGCGGAAATTTGTTTGGCATGATAGGCATGGCTATCGCGGTGCTGACCACGCTGACCATCACACAAAATGTTATCTACATTATCCTGGCGATTGCAGTGGGCGGGGTGATAGGCGCGGTGGTGGCCAAGCGGATAGAAATGACAGCCATGCCGGAGTTGGTTGCAGCGATGCACTCGCTGGTGGGACTGGCCGCTGTGCTGATCGCCGTTTCCGCATTTTATAATCCAGTTGCTTATGGCATTACACAGCCCAGCTTCTTTAGTCAAGCCAAACCCACCTTATATCTAAGCAGCCGTATTGAGCTGTTTATCGGCGCGTTTATCGGCGCGATCACGTTTACAGGTTCCATTATTGCCTTCGGTAAATTATCCGGCAAGCTGGGCAATAAATCCCTGCGCTTTGGTGGGCAGCATTGGGTGAATCTGCTGCTGGGCGTGGCGATGATAGGGTTTGGCATTGCATTTTGCATTACTCCAGCGTGGACTCCATTTTTGATTATGCTGGCACTGGCTTTGTTGTTGGGCGTGCTGCTGATTATGCCGATAGGTGGCGCGGATATGCCAGTAGTAGTGTCCATGCTTAATGCTTATTCCGGTTTTGCTGCGGCAGGAATTGGTTTCACCTTGAATAATAATATGCTGATTATTGCCGGCGCACTGGTAGGTAGTTCCGGTACGATCCTGTCATACATCATGTGCCGCGCCATGAATCGCTCTATTATCAACGTGATTTTTGGTGGCTTTGGTGAGGGCGTTGCGGCTGAGGACGTTGGTGCGGCAGTACAAAAAACCTATCGTAGCGGCAGTGCAGAAGATGCGGCATTTCTGATGAGCAATGCCGATAGTGTCATCATTGTGCCGGGCTATGGTTTGGCCGTGGCGCGCGCGCAACATGCGATCAATGAAATGTCGACCTTGCTGTTAGCAAAAGGTGTGAAAGTGCGTTATGCGATTCATCCGGTCGCCGGGCGTATGCCGGGACATATGAACGTCTTGCTGGCAGAAGCGGAAGTGCCGTACGAACAGGTTGAAGAAATGGACGAGATTAATAATGAATTTGCCGACACCGATGTGGTGCTGGTTATTGGTGCTAATGACGTGGTTAACCCCGCTGCGAAGACTGATCCAGCCAGTCCCATTTATGGTATGCCGATTCTGGAAGCGCATAAGGCGCGCACCATTCTGGTGGTAAAACGCAGCATGGCAGCGGGCTATGCCGGTTTGGACAATGAATTATTTTATTTGGATAAAAGCATGATGATATTTGGCGATGCGAAAAAAGTAGTGGAGGATGTGATAAAGTCTTTACAGCATTAGTCTTACGGTGTCACAAAATGCTGAAGGGCGCATTGCGGCGTTAAAATCTGGCTCAAAATGCTCATTTACTAAATGTAAACTCCGCTTTTTCGCCAGATTTTGCCTTGCACTGCATCCCTTGATCACTTTGTGACACAGTAAGATTAGGACGGCACTATTTTATTCAGTATTTTAATTAGCCAGATTTTAATATCGCCTTATAAAAAATTGTCCTGGCAGAACGACTGTCATGTATCGCAATTAGGGTTATTTAATGGCTGAAACTGACACCGCCGGATGCCAATACCGCGCATGTTTTTTTCGATGTGAGGCAAGATTAAATTTTTGACCTGTCATTATCACCTCAATTGCACCATCCTCATCTGAACGCAACACTTCGCTGCCCAGCGCAAGATAGCGATTAATGACTTCCTGTTTAGGATGCCCGTAGCGATTTCGATAGCCCGCTGTGACTACTGCATATTGCGGATGTACGGCAGCGACAAAATCGGCGGTGGATGAAGTTTTGCTGCCGTGGTGCGGTACGATCAATAATGTGCTGGGTAGCTGGTGTGCATAGTGCTGCAATAATTGCTGTTCCGCCTTGCGCTCTATATCGGCAGTCAGCAAAATACTGTGTGCGCCCGTGCTGATTTTTAGCACGCAACTACGATTGTTATCGCTAATTTTTGGTGAGGCGTAACTGGCTAAATCCGGGTGCAATATTTCAAATTGCACACCATCCCAATTCCAATGTTGCCCTGCCGCACAATGGCTGCTGTGCTGGGATAACTGCATCAACTCGTGCTTACTTGTAAGCGAAGATGAGAGCCAGTCTACGGGCAACGTCTGTAAAATAGAACGTGCCCCACCTGTGTGGTCGCTATCGTTGTGTGTCAGCAATAAACCATCCAGCTGCGTGATGCCCATGCCGCGCAGAGCCGGGATCAAAATGCGATTGCCGCTGTTTGCCTCACTGCTAAAGTCTGGGCCTGTGTCATATAACAAAGCGTGATTGCGCGTTTGTGCCGCCACTGCCAACCCTTGCCCCACATCAAAAATAAGCAGTCGCAATGTTCCTTCTGGCAGAGCGGAGGGGGTGATTAAAAACATCGGCAGCAATGCAAACAATCCCCACCAGCGCGCAGGAAAGCCGCGTGGCAGCAGTGTCCACAGCACACCCGCCATGCCCACTACAACCTGT
>JAKFXW010000198.1 GCA_021731185.1 Gallionellaceae bacterium | reverse complement strand
CGCTTATGACAACCCAAAATTTGTAGAAGATGTCGCGCGTGATGTTGCTGTGGCGTTGAATCGCGATGCACGCATTGAGTCATATATCGTCGAGGTGGAAAATTTTGAGTCTATCCACAACCACTCGGCCTATGCGCGTATTGAGCGCGTTAAATCCGATTAAATTTCCCTATAGTTTTGTTAGAATGCCCGCTGTTTTAATCAGGAGTTTATTGTTATGACTTATGTTGTTACCGAAGCTTGTATCAAATGTAAATATACGGATTGCGTAGACGTTTGCCCGGTTGATTGTTTTCGTGAGGGGCCTAATTTTCTGGTAATTGATCCGGATGAGTGCATTGATTGCACGTTGTGTGTGGCGGAATGCCCGGTGGAGGCGATTTATGCCGAGGATGATGTGCCAGTCGAACAGCGCGCTTTTATCGCGCTCAATGCGGAGTTGTCCAAGGTTTGGAAATCAATCGTCGAGAAAAAAGAAGTCTCATCTGATGCTGATAATTGGAAAGATATAAAAGAAAAACGGCATTTATTGGAACGTTGAGTTTGAAATGAATTCATCAATCTGAATTGAAGCAATGAATCCTACGCAAAATAGCGGCTACCCTGGCGGAGCCGCTGTTTTTTTTGATGCGGTCGCGCAGTATATATTGGCGCAACATCGTCCGTTGCCGGAGGAGTCGAAAAATAATCCACTGCATCACGCCACCATCCTGCTGCCTAATTACCATGCAGCACAGCCACTCGCACAAAGTTTGATTAGGCAGTCTGCGCAATCTGCGTTGCTGTTGCCGCGCATGATTACGCTGCAAGATTGGGCACAATCCCTGCCCATAACAACAAAGGTGACACCAGATAGCTGTCGTGCTGCAATGTTGTATGAGGCATTACGCACTCAGCGTTGGTTTGCGAATGCAGATTTGTGGGGCATCACCAAGGAGTTGTTGACTCTGTTGGACGAGATGACGCAGCACCATGTCACGTTGCCAAAAAATGCGGATGATTTTTTAGCGCAACTGGAACAAGCCTATCAAGCCAAGCGCGGAACAGCCATGCAGTTTGAAGCGCGGGTGGTACACGAGTTATGGTACACCATGAATAACACGGGCGAGCTGGATAGGGTGCTCGCTTATCAACAACGCTTGGCTCAATTAGCCCTTGCGGTGCAAGTGCCGATTTATGTGTTACATGCCTGTGATTTTTCATTTGCGGAAGAAAATTTCTTAAATGCGTGTCGAGCGCGCATACCCGTCACATTATTTGATATACGTGCAATGTCGATACAACAAACACATTGTCCCCTTGTGGGACACGGCGTAATTATTCACGCGGCTTTGCATGGCACTGTGAGCGAGGATGAAAAACATTTATCTACATTATCCCCTTGTGGGACGCTGCACGAGCAAGCACAATTTGTGCGGGAGCATCATTCCAATTTAGCGAACCGGCTCAGGTTGTTTGGCGCACATGATTTGGAGCATGAAGCACGCGCAGCCGAGTTGCAAGTCAGACGCTGGTTATTGGCAGGCAAAAAAAGTATTGCCATCGTCGCGCAGGATCGTTTAGTGGCAAGACGGGTGCGCGCACTGCTGGAACGTGCCGAAGTATTGGTGCGCGATGAAACTGGCTGGACACTGTCCACGCTTTCGGTCAGCACCGTGTTGATGCGGTGGCTGGATGCCTTGCAGAGTGATTTTTATTTTCATGATTTACTTGATCTACTCAAATCACCTTTTATTTTTTCGGATCGAGCAGCGGACGAACGCAAGGAGGTGCTGTACAAACTTGAGCAGCTAGTGCGTAAAAATAGCGTGGTAGCACACCTGCCAGCATTTATGGAAATAGCAGCAGGCGAAGGTGCAGTGCAGACATTATTGGCGCGCCTGCATCAGGCGGCGGCTGCCATGCAAAAAAATGGGGGGCGGAAAAAAACTGACACGCTGGCGGGGTGGTTGGATGCATTGCAAAATAGTTTTGAAATACTGGGCATGGGTTTAGCGACTGATGAGGCAGGCGCACAGCTACTGCAATCACTGCAAACATGGCAGCATGAATTAGCAGGTAATTCCACACGTTTTAGCCTGCGTGAATGGCGGCACTGGTTGGCGCAACAACTCGATGCAAACACATTTCGTGATACAAATATCACCAGCCCGGTGCTGCTGACCCACCTTGCCGCAACTGGCTGGCGTAGTTTTGACGCAGTGCTGCTGTTGGGTTGCGATGACACACACCTGCCTGGCAAAGAGAGTGGCGGGATGTGGTTTAACGATGGGGTGCGCGTGAGTTTGGGTTTGCCAACACGTCAAATAAATTTGGCACGGCAACGTGATGCTCTGCTGTCATTATTAACCATGAATGACTGCGTGCTGGCAACTTGGCAGGCCAGCAAAAACGGCGAAATAAATTTGCTCAGTCCCTATCTGGAAATGTTACGCACCTTGCATCAGTTGGCATACAACGATGACCTGGCCGAGCGTGAATTAGGCGAAATACTCGAGGTCGCGCAAGTTCGTAGCGCCCAATTTCCGTTGCCTGTTTTATCGTCCATGCCCACCCCTGCTGTGCCGCGTGATGCCCTGCCACACAAGATTAGCGCGGGGGGGTATAACAGTCTAGTGGCCTGTCCGTATCAATTTTATGCGCGACATATTTTGCGCTTGAACGAAATGGATGAAGTAAGCGAAGCGGTGGAAAAGAGTGATTATGGAAAATGGGTGCATGATATTTTGCATCAATTTCATCAGCAGTTTCCGGTGCTGGCGCAACACAAAGTTGAGGAATTAAACAGTGCGTTGCGCCGTATCAGCGATGTAGTTTTCGCGCCCGCATTGCAGCGTGATTATTTGACTCGAGCTTGGCTGCTGCGCTGGCAGCAGGCAATTGAGCCTTATCTAGATGTGCAAATTAAAATGGAATTAGAAGGCTGGCATTTTAAAAGTGGTGAGTTGCCATTTGAATTGCGTCTGACCGACGATTTAATCTTGCATGGACGTATTGATCGAGTGGATGGGGCTGGTCAAGTCATGCGTGTGTTGGATTACAAAATGATCGACGCGGGTCGGCTGCGAAATAAATTAAAAGACCCGGGAGAAGATGTGCAGCTTGCCTGTTATGCCGCTGCTGGTGAGAGTAATAGTGCTGCTTACATCAGTTTCGACAAAGACAAAATTCAAATAATCGAACCACCGCACGATCTGGGCGATCTGGTGCAAGCTAACATGGATCGGTTGATCACTGTGTTCGAGCAAATGCAATCTGGCGCAGCACTGCCTGCGAATGGGATAGAGGAAGTTTGCCAATATTGTGAAATACGCGGCCTGTGCCGAAAATCTGAGTGGAGTATAGGCGGCGAGCAGGCCGATGAACATGGATAATCGCATCGCGTTGCATCCACAACACAGCGTCATTGTTGAAGCCTGTGCAGGCAGCGGCAAAACTTGGTTGCTGGTGTCACGCATCGTGCGGCTGCTTCTGGCTGGGGTAAGGCCGGACGAAATTTTGGCCATTACTTTTACGCGCAAGGCCGCGCAGGAAATGCAAGCGAGATTAAATGAATGGCTGCATTTTCTGGCGACCCAAAGCGATGATGAAGTGCGTGCTTTTTTGCAAGCGCGTGAAATGTATGAAGTCGATGCAGACATCTTGGCGCGCGCCCGTAATTTATATCGTGAGTCACTCTTGGTGCAGCCGAGCATAACCATCAATACTTTTCATGGTTGGTTTATGCAGATTGTACAAAGCGCACCGCTGAATTCGAACGTGCCGCTTGGAATGAATCTGCTGGAGCATACCTCAGCCTTGCAGGATGAGGCTTGGCAGGAATTTACCAACAGCCTGCAAGCTGCGCCAGAAAGTGAAATTTCCTTGGCTTTGCAATGGTTGTTCGCCGAATATGGTCTACACAGCACGCAAACATTGCTGAACAATTTTTTGCATAAACGTGCCGAATGGTGGGCTTATGTCAGCGAGCGCAATGATGAACATAGTGATGCAGTGGCATTTGCGCTGCAACAATTGCGCGATGAGTTTGGCGTGGAAGAAAGTGTTGATCCCATTGCTGAACTATTCGCAGATGACACCTTGCAACATGCCATCAATAATTTTTCCAATGTGCTGGCGACAGATGGCACAGACAAGCAGCGCAATGCAGCGGATAGTCTGAAAACCGCTGCAACACTTGCTGATATACAGCAACGCTACGCACAGATCACACAATGTTTATATACCAAGGCAGATGAGCCGCGTATTTTTACGCCCACAAAAAAGCAAAATTCCGAGTCATTTATATCGGCGCATGAGGTATTGCTGCACACAATGCAAGTTGCGCGTGATGCCCTGATGGCGCGTACATTATTGCGTTTGAACGCTGCCGCACTGCGTTGTGGCGCGACATTGTTGCAGCATTATCAAGATTTAAAATTACGCCACCAGCAAATAGATTTTGTCGATGTGGAATGGCAGGTCTGTCATTTATTACGCCAGAGTGATTATGCGGAATATATGCAATACAAGTTGGATAGCCGCTACAGCCATGTGTTGCTGGATGAATTTCAAGACACGAACCCGGTGCAATGGCAAGTTTTGCAGGCATGGTTTGCCGCTGCTGAGGCCGTGCAATCGCGTCCGACGGTGTTTGTGGTGGGTGATCCCAAGCAATCCATTTATCGATTTCGCCGCGCAGATGCGCGACTATTCGGTGAGGTGAGCGGCTGGTTGCAAAATAATTTTGATGCTCAGTATTTATCGCAAAACATTACGCGACGTAATGCGCCTGCGATCTTAAATGTTGTAAATAAAATATTTGAGCAGCACCCCAATGGCTTCATGGATTTTGAAACGCACAGCGCACATCAAACAGAATTGCTGGGCAATGTTGAGGTGCTACCGCTGCTGGCATCTGCGGCAGAGCCAGATGTGCCAGGTGTGCCAGGTGTGCTGGGTGCGTCGGGTGTGCCTGCCTCGAAAGCTTTGCAATTGCGCAATCCGCTTTTCACCGCACGCGCCGAGAAACAAAGTGATAACCGGGAATTGGAAGCCGCTCAATTCGCTGCAAAAATTATCGACATCGTTACGCATTGGCAGGTGTCAGATAATTTTGGCATGCCACGTCCAGCAGAATTCAGCGACATCATGGTGTTGGTACGCAAGCGCCTGCATTTACAAATTTATGAACATGCTTTGCGTCAACGCCACATTCCTTTTTTAACTTCTCGTCGTGGTGGTTTGCTGAACACTTTAGAGGCGGAAGACATGCAGGCTTTGCTGACTTTTTTAATCACGCCGTTTGCAGATTTACAATTGGCGCAGACTTTACGTTCGCCATTGTTTGCTTGCGCGGATACAGACTTGATGCAACTGGCAGCCACATTGTCCCCTCATTGTCCCCCTGTGGGATGTGGGACACCAATATCCACCAGTGATGCGCAGCCCAAGCATTGCAGTTGGTGGCAGCGTCTGCAACAACTTGCAGCACATGAACAGGTATCGTCAGAATTATTACGCGCGCATCAATTATTATCTGGCTGGATTAAGTTGGCTGATAAATTGCCCGTGCATGATTTACTGGATCATATTTATTTTGAGGCGGATGTTGTGCATCGCTATGTGGCAGCCTTGCCAGTAGAGCACCACGAATCAGTACGCGCTAATTTGCAAGCATTCATGGAGATTGCCTTGAATGTTGATGCTGGGCGTTATCCGAGTTTGCCGCGATTTTTAATAGAGCTACAAACCTTGCGTCAAGCCAGTGACAGTGAAGCACCAGACGAAGGTCGTGTCGGAAAAGTCGGCAATGCGATTCGCATTTACACCGTGCATGAGGCCAAGGGTTTGGAAGCGCCTATCGTTTGGTTGCTCGATGCCAATGACACTAAACGTCGCCCGGATGGGTATAACGTGTTGCTCGATTGGCCACCGAATAAGCCGCGCCCCACGCACTTTTCGTTATTCACCAATAAGCGTGACAGTTTGCGTGCGAATTACTTTGCAGCGGATGAAGCCTATGCACAGTGCGAGGAAATGAATCTGTTGTACGTCGCCATGACCCGCGCCAAACAAGCGTTACTGGTGAGTGGGCATGGCAAGTTGGTCGATACTTCCTGGTACGGACGCATCGCGCAAGCTACCAGCTATTTGGACAGTACTCGAGAAGATAATACCCCACAAGGGGACAATGAGCGAAGCAATCCGTTACTGTCGCACAGTCGCAAGCAGATCATGCCATCTCCCGCAATTTTTAAGGCAGTGGACAGCGTCCCACAAGGGGACAATCCCACAGGGGGACAATGTGTGTTGCAGCGATCTATTCCAACAGGTCAACGCGAGCCGCGCGTGACATCCGATCAATATGCAGCATCTGCCCAGCAACAAGGTACCTGGCTACATGCGCTGTTGCAGCATCTGGCTCCATCGGAAAGTACCATGTTTAATTTTGATGAATCATTGTCCCCTTGTGGGATAAATTCTGCAACAAAAATAGAATTGCAGCAGCGGTGTACCATTCCCGAACATAAAATAGAAGCATTATGGCAGCAAGCGCAGAACATACTCAGGCAGCCGACTTTGCAAATATTTTTTGACCCACGCCACTATCGAACCGCGTATAACGAACTGCCTTACATAACGGCACTCGGTGAACTGCGCCGTATAGATCGATTAGTTGAATTTGAAAATGAAGT
>JAKFXW010000088.1 GCA_021731185.1 Gallionellaceae bacterium | reverse complement strand
CAAAATTTTGCCTGGCATCGAACCAATATAAGTGCGGCGATGCCCCCGAATTTCAGATTCATCACGCACGCCGCCTAACGACATACGCATGAATTTTCGACCCGTCGCACGCGCAATGGATTGCCCCAGCGAAGTCTTGCCCACGCCAGGTGGTCCCACCAAACATAGGATAGGTGCTTTCATTTTATCCACTCGCTGCTGCACTGCGAGATATTCCACAATGCGCTCTTTAACGCGCTCCAAACCGTAATGGTCGGATTCCAAAATTTTCTCTGCTGTTTTTAAATCCGCATTAATTTTACTTTTCTTCTTCCACGGCAAGCCCACTAAAATATCAATGTAATTACGCACCACCGTGGCTTCGGCTGACATCGGCGACATCAGCTTCAATTTTTTCATTTCCGATTCAGCCTTGATGCGTGCTTCCTTGGGCATATGTGCAGCCTTGATTTTCTTTTCCAACTCATCAATATCCGCGCCTTCTTCGCCCTCGCCCAATTCTTTTTGAATGGCTTTTACTTGCTCATTCAAATAATACTCACGCTGACTTTTTTCCATCTGGCGTTTGACGCGACCGCGAATCCGTTTTTCAACTTGCAGAATATCCAATTCGGATTCGAGTAAGCCCAATAAATGTTCCAAACGTTTGCGTACATCAAAAATTTCCAGCACTTCCTGCTTTTGTTCCAGCTTCAAGGGCAAATGCGCGGCTATGGTATCTGCCAAGCGCCCCGCATCATCTATGCCGGCCAGCGAGGTCAGAATTTCTGGTGGAATTTTTTTATTCAGCTTGACGTATTGATCAAATTGGCTGACAAGTGCGCGACGCATGGCTTCAGCATCAGGATCCAGATCCGGATCAACAACATCGGCTGGAACAACCTCAATCTCTGCATCGAAGTGATCTTTCCCATCCAGCACGCGTAACACCTTGGCGCGCTGTGTTCCCTCTACCAGCACCTTGACTGTGCCATCAGGCAGCTTAAGCATTTGCAGAATATTAGCCATACTGCCGATACGATATAAATCGTCGGCTGACGGCTCATCTTTCGCTGCTGTTTTTTGTGCTACTAAGACGATACTCTTGCCCGCATCCATCGCAGACTCCAGTGCCTTAATTGACTTTGCCCGCCCCACAAAGAGTGGGATGACCATACGCGGAAAAACAACAACATCGCGCAAAGGCAATAACGGAAATGAATTCGAAGTGGTGTTGTAATCGTCGTGCTCTGACATGATCGAGTCCTCCCGTGGGTTAAGTGTAGCCGTATTCAGTTATGTCGGGTAGATTGGGGTGATACTTGCAAATTCAAGTACCGCCGCATTCTGTAAAGTAGTACTCGTGCTGCACCACACATCTTATTAGATTCGACAGCGAAACTCTAAAGAACAATCATTAAATTAAACGTTATGCTGCTTTAATGTTTTCAGCGTATAGGACTATCGGACTAATTTCTCCACTCAAATCATTTGCATCCAGCATTACCTTGCTCACATTTTCCATTGAGGGCAAATCAAACATGATGTCCAGCAATGAATGTTCCATAATCGAACGCAAGCCACGCGCTCCAGCCTTGCGCGCCAAGGCCTTTTTAGCAATAGCCGAGAGCACGCCTTCACGGAACTCCAGACTAACCCCCTCCATCGAGAATAATTTTTGATACTGTTTGGTCAAGGCATTTTTTGGCTCAGTCAAAATCTGAATCAATGCTGCTTCATCCAACTCCTCCAGTGTGGCAACGACTGGCAAGCGCCCGACGAACTCCGGTATCAAGCCAAATTTAATTAAATCTTGCGGCTCTACTTCGCGCAGTAAATCGCCTACGCCTTTATGATCATCGCGCTTGGCCAGCGTTGCGCCAAAGCCTATCCCCACTTTTTCGGAGCGATTTTTGATAATTTTTTCCAGCCCATCAAATGCGCCACCGCAAATAAATAAAATGTTCGTTGTATCAACTTGCAGAAAATCTGTGCCGGGGTGCTTGCGCCCACCCTGCGGTGGTATCGAAGCTTTCGTGCCTTCGATCAATTTGAGCAGCGCTTGCTGCACGCCCTCACCGGACACGTCACGGGTGATTGAAGGGTTATCAGACTTGCGCGCAATCTTGTCGATTTCATCAATGTACACAATACCGCGCTGCGCGCGCTCGACTTCGTAATCACATGCCTGCAAAAGTTTCGAAATAATATTTTCGACATCTTCACCGACGTAACCCGCTTCAGTGAGTGTGGTTGCATCCGCCATAACAAACGGCACATTCAACAAACGCGCTAGGGTTTGCGCTAACAGCGTCTTGCCGGAGCCAGTCGGGCCGAGCAATAGAATGTTACTTTTGCTTAACTCCACCTCATTTTGCTTCGTGCCAGATGGCGTACCTAGACTGCCTAGGCGTTTGTAATGATTGTACACAGCAACTGCTAATATTTTTTTCGCTGACTCTTGCCCAATTACATATTCATCCAGCCGTGCACGAATTTCATGCGGCACGGGCAATTCATTTTTTTTCAACTGCACGGGCGCATTGCTTTGGAGCTCTTCACGAATAATGTCGTTACATAAATCAACGCATTCATCGCAAACAAATACGGAAGGTCCTGCAATCAGTTTGCGTACTTCATTCTGGCTCTTCCCGCAGAATGAGCAGTACAGCAGCTTCTCTCCTTTTCCTTTATCTATCAACATTAAATCCTCCAATTATTTCATTGTCCCCTTGTGGGGCGATGTTCATTCACTCACTATTAATAAACTTGTCGCGTTCTTAAGGGCGTTTAGTCAACACTTGATCCACTAGGCCATATTCAACCGCTTCTGTTGCGGTGAGAAATTTATCGCGCTCACTATCGCGTGCAATTTCTTCTGCACTGCGGCCTGTGTGCAATGCCATCAACTTATATAAATTCTCACGCAAACTCAAAATATATTTTGCATGAATTTCAATATCTGTTGCCTGGCCTTGAAAGCCGCCCAAAGGCTGATGGATCATCACCGTAGAATTCGGCAAAACGAAACGTTTACTCTTAGTTCCCGCCTGCAACAAAAAAGCACCCATCGAAGCCGCAATGCCTATGCATAATGTAGAAACCTGCGGCTTAATGAATTGCATGGTGTCGTAAATGGCCATGCCTGCCGAAATGGAACCCCCTGGCGAATTGATATACAAATGAATATCCTTGTCAGGATTTTCAGACTCCAGAAACAGCAATTGCGCTACTACCAGATTAGCTACCATATCGTTAATCGGCCCGACCAGAAAAATAACGCGCTCTTTGAGCAGGCGCGAATAAATATCATACGCACGCTCACCACGACCGCTGGTTTCAATAACCATCGGAATTAAGCCGATATTCTGCGGGTCGTCATATGTCGAGGCTATATTTTGTGTCCCATCATGGCTACATTGTCCCCTTGTGGGACGCGGAAAGTGGTTATGCATTTACATTGTCCCCTTGTGGGACATTCCCCATCAATTCGTTAAATTCTGCCACTTTATCAACAACCCTGGCAGTGTTCATCACCCAATTCACCACATTGTCTTCCAGCACCATATTCTCTACCTCGCGCAAACGCTCGGGATTATTGTAATGCCATTTCACTACCTCATCTGGATGATCAAAACTTTGTGCATAATCCAATAACAGGGTGCGAATTTGCGCAGGTGTTGCGCTCAAACCATGACGCTTGACCAGGTCAACCAAAATCAAACCTAGCTTCACTCGCCGTTGCGCGCGCTCAGTGAATAAATCTAATGGCAAAGTCATGCCCGGCATAGTGTTGCCACGCTTCTTCATTTTTTCCAATGTCTGCTGCATCAATTGCTGCGCCTCCGCTTCAACCATGGATTTCGGCACATCCATTTGCACCACATTAAGCAATGCGCTCATTGCATTGTCTTTATTCCGCAGCTTAAGTCGGCGCTCTATTTCCAAGCCTATATTCTTGCGAATTTCAGCACGCAATTTTTCCACGTCACCATCAACAATCCCCATCTTTTTGGCAAACTCTGCGTTCAGCTCCGGCAGGTGTGGTGACTCCACCAAGTGCAACGTAATCGCAAAGACTGTGCGTTTACCCTCCACATGCTTCCCGTGATACCCCACTGGAAAATTCACATTAACTGATTTAGTTTCACCTGCCTTCATGTTGATGATGCCACTCTCAAAATCCGGCAACATCTGCCCCGTGCCAAGTACCACTTTAAAATCCTTGTCCTGCCCCCCCTCGAACGGCTCGCCATCCAGCGTACCATTAAAATCTATCGTCACCCGATCTCCATTTTGCGCGGCACGATCAATCACGGCATAAGTCACATGCTGCCCAAGCAATGTCGCGATAGTTCGATCCACATCTGCCTCGGTCATGCCACACGTGACACGCTCGACCGTCTCCGCTTCGATGTTACCCAGCACCACCTCGGGATATATTTCAAACGTTGCGCTGAACTCAATCTGCTCAGTCTCCGGGTCAGTCGATTTAATCTCAAAATCTGGTCGGCTGGCTACGCGCAAACTATGTTGATTCACCGCTTCGACAAATGAGCGTTGCAAAGCATCGCCCATGACATCCTGATGAACTTGAGCGCCATATTGTTGACGCAGAATATTCAGTGGTACTTTACCAGGCCTAAAACCATGCACCTTGGCAGTGCGAACCAGGCGCTTCAACCGTGCCTCAATCTCGCCAATCAATTGCCGTTGTGGAATAGATGCATTCAAACGACGCTCTAGCGCGCCAATAGACTCTACAGTCGACATACTAAATTTCCTTGAGATTTAATAAATGGATACAGTTGGTGCGAAAGGAGAGACTCGAACTCTCACGCCTCACGGCGCTGGAACCTAAATCCAGTGCGTCTACCAATTCCGCCACTTTCGCCCATTTTTTTAAGAATAGAACGGTGCGATTATATCACGCGATTTCAGCCTCCAGCAGCTACTGTCTTCCGCCAATACATATGGCACTGATGATTAATTCTCAAATACTCATAAGGTGACAATAATCCAAGACCATAAGACACCGCACTGCATCTCCCCCTGAAACGGCACGTTCCAACTCGTAGCTGCGCGACAGCGTCCAATACAATTCAGCCAGAGCAATGTTGGACACGAACAATCCACCGTGCTCCTCACCGTGTGCATTGAACACTGCCTTAGCGCGCTGAGCCTGCGCCTCATTATCACGGGTGACCAACCGCACCAGGACGTTGGTGTCAAGCGCGATCATTTGCGCGAACGTTGGTTGCGCGCCTTGACCACAGCAACGATGCCTTCATCCATCGCCTTGATGCTGAGCGGCTTGATTCCAGGGCGATGCACATTGCCTCTATGTTATGTGTGCAAGGAGTGCCCCACGATGTCTTGTCACTTCTGGATTGTGCTATACAAAAGACTGATGGATATATTAATGCAAGACCCCGCCAAGCGACCCTCAAGCACCTTATTGTGATTGGTGGAGGAGAAGCTCTGCCAATAGCGCAGACGGACGTTAAGGATTCGTCCTAATCCACTCCACGATAGCTTGCACGAAATCGCTCCAGTATTCCAGACTTCGCAGTTCATCTGGCTTACACGACATTGTCGTAGCAATCGCAGGCAGAATGACAGAAAACGCTTGGAAGCGCCTCTTCATTATTGTCGCTCCAGGTAATTGACCGCGCTCCTTGTTGTTCAGGAACCGCCGCACACATTCGATTGCTTTTAGTGGATCGTTGCCATGACCATAGGCATCTTTCCCGGCAATATCGCTCATCGTTCGCTGATAGCGAAATGGCACTGCATCAAGGACAAGGATTTCCTTCCGTTTTTGTTGCTTATTACCGAATAGCTGGGCACCATAAAATAGACCGCACTCATAGGCCATGTTAAGGCGGGGCAGGCCAGATGCAGGGTCAGTTTCCACACGGCTGATGTCGTGGATACCATACTTACATTCTTTGATTAAAGTAGCGATCTTGCTGTGGCGCTCAGGTGCCGTGTTGTTTTCTTCAAGCGCAGTCCTAGCAGTGAAGCCAGCATCGAAGACCGCAAACGTAATAGCGTCAAAGATCGGCTTGTAGCCGTCATCGAAAGGGCAATTTATGAATACGTTAGTTTCATAACTGCTGGCAGCCATCAATTACCTGCTGGCAACCACTTGCTGGACGGCGTTACGAATGGCGGTAACAGAGAAGTGCTTGGGCTTAACGACAGGATTCATAACTACGCGAACAAACCCCGCTGCCGACCTTCTTTTGCCTGTGGCCGATTGGGCGAGGCTCGATGCCGTAACGGCCTTGATAGCGTTTTGGGATACGCGCTTACCCACGACAGACGAGACTTTTTTGGTTACGTCCGTTGTCTTTTTGGCAGATGGTTTTTTCTTGTTCATGGGTGAATGATACACGCGGGGAAGAGAGCGGACAACTTTAGTAGCCTGTCTCAAAGAAAATCTAACTTGTAAGATCAACCCAAGTAGGCTTCAAGCTCGATTTATCTTAAATTGCGCGAACTTTCTATCCCCACCTTTGGCGCTAAGTTCAACGCGTCTCTCCAGTTGCCGCTGAATGTGCTGCTTAAATTGATCACTTCCCAATACCCAAGCTTTTTGGTAAACGCGCCATTAGCCACCTCTGATTTCACGAAGATGAGACTGTACAGCGCGTTCAATCAAATATCAATCGAGACTGACTCTGAGGTTTCCCCACGAATCACGCTCCTTGCATCGCGTGACTGATAGCCTCCGTAGCTTGTCGTCGCAGGGTCTGCAAATATTTCCACGGCGCAACGATTTCGCGTAGCAGGTCGGGGCTCTCGATC
>JAKFXW010000085.1 GCA_021731185.1 Gallionellaceae bacterium | reverse complement strand
GCAAGAGCCTCAACCCCAGCAACCGCCGATTGAGATACAGATCGAGACCATGCGGTTACAGGCTGCCGGTCAAAAACAACAGGTTGAGACGCAAAACGACATCCAGAAATTCCAGGCCGAAACCCAGATGACCCGCGAGATCGAGCAGATCAAGGCCGATGCCAAGCTGCGCGAGATACAGGGCAACCTTGAGTTACAGGCCGCAAACGATGCGCGGGATTCTGAGCGGGAGCAGAGCAAGGCCATGATGGATGCACAGCTTGAGCAGCAACGGCTCGAATTCGAGAAGTGGAAAGTCGAGTTTGAAGCACAGACGCAGATATACATCAAGCAGCTTGAATTGGGCGCCGCACAGGCGACACAGGAAGCCGATGCCAGCCATGAGCTAGCTCAGAGCATTGACGGATTTACCCAGACTGTTAGCGCGGAAGCAGGAATATCACCATGAACGACCAGAAAACGAGCCAACGCGGCATCGATGCCACTCAAGTCCTAGAAAATGTGGCGTTCAAAGAAGCCTTCGCAAAGCTGAATGATGCCGTACTTGAGCAGTTGGACGCTTGCCCGATACGTGACCATGAAGGCAGGCTGCTTTTGACACAGCTGCGCAAATTAGCCTTCATGTACGAGGGAACTCTGCGCGGCATGGTAGAAAACGGCAAGCTGGCGAAGTCTCGAATTGACATATCATCCGCACGCAACGAGTCAACGCCTCGGAAGATATTTAGAAAAGTATCTGGATACTGATATAATAGGGTTAATTGGGTTAACATCCATCACATTACGATAGGAAAAAATCATCATGACCGAACAAGCTGAACAAACAGCACTCGAATCAGGCGGATTGGCAGACCTCGCCTCATTTCTGGATCAACCTGAAGAGGAATCCACTAAAGAAACCGAAGCGGAAACCGTAGGGGAATCGGACTCGGAAGAGACAACCGACGAACCCACAGACGACGACAGCGACGAACCGGAAGAGTCAGACGACGAAGCCGAAGACGAACCTGCACCCGTCGGGAAGATCACCTTTAAGGTGAAGGGCGAAGATGGCGTAGAGGAAACCGTCGAGGCGACTTACGAAGAACTCGCATCATCTTACATGCGCCAAAAGGACTACACCAAAAAAACTCAGGCGCTAGCTACGCGCGAGAATGAAGCGGTGCAGTTCCTGACGCAAAAACACGAGGAAATCCGACAGGATTACCTATCACAAGCCGAGCTAACGCGCACGGCTATCGTAAATATGGCGGGGTTAAGATCGGAACAGGAGATGGCGCAACTCGCCAACACTGATCCGGCGGCGTGGGTGGCGGAAAACCAGCGGCAGCGACAGATAGCCAGCTACCTGAACCAACTGGATGAGTCTATCCAGGGTGAAAAGCAGCAGGCCGCGTACCAGGCAGCGCAGGCAGAGCAAGCCCGCAAGGCGAATCTCTTCACCAACGCCTGGGCGAACCTCCAAAAGGAGGGTATCGACAAGCCTAAACTGGAGAGTATTTATGGGGATGTAACCAAGAACTACGGTTTTTCCCAGGAGGAGCTGGCTACCGTTCTTGACCATCGCATGGTGCAAGTGATGCGTGATGCTGTTGCGTACCGCGCACTTAAGGCTCAAAAGGCTGACGTAACCAAGAAAGCGCAAGCCGCACCCCGTCTACCGACACGACAAGCACAACCAGCAAACGAGCGCCGCGACCGCGAATTGGATGCTAAATTCAAATCCGGCAAGGCAAAACTTAATGATTTGGCCGCATTCTTGCGGTAAAAGGAGTCAAAAATGGCTGTCCCAACAAACCTATATCAGAAGGCTTCCCTCAAAGGAAACCGCGAAGACCTGATCGACAAAATCTTCAACACCTCGCCCAGCGAAACCCCTATCACCTCCGCGATGGGCCGCGTCACTGCGGTAAGTGACTTCCACGAGTGGCAGACTGATTCCCTGGCCGCCGCATCCGCCTCGAACAAGATGATCGACGGTGACGATGCAACGCTGGACGCTCAGGTTGCTACGCTGCGTATCGGCAACCACCTGCAAATATTCAACGGCACGGTCGGCGTTTCTCGCCGCGCCAATATCGTGAAAAAGGCAGGCCGCACGATGGAAATGCCTTACCTCAAGGGTAAGAAAATGCTGGAGCTGAAGCGCAACATCGAAGCGATGGTGTTGTCCCCTACTCAGGTTGCCATTGCCGCCACAACCTCGGTTGCCGGCCAGTCTGGTGGCTTGGGTGTGCAGGCAGTCAGTAACCCGCTGCATAACGGCGCTGGTGCAACTCCCGCGTGGACTTCGGGCGCTCCTACAGCGGCTATTACCGCTGGTACGAACCGCACCTTCACCAAGGCGCTGCTGGATACCGCTTGCCAGAACATCTACACCACTTCAGGCCAGTTCGCTGAAATGTTGGTTGTTTCCCCGGCTCACAAGGGCTTGTTCTCCGCTTTCGCCTCGATTGCGCAGAACCGGTTTGAAGTGAAGGGTAAGCAACAGGGTGTTGTGGTCGGTGGTGCTGAAGTGTATATGAGCGACTTCGGGGCTATCTCCGTTGTCCCTCATTACCTGCTGGCCGGTTCCGACACAGCATACGTCCTGAACACTGACTACCTCGACTTGGCCTTCCTTGACGGCTTCAAAACCGTTGACTTGGCCAAGACGGGCGACAGTGACAAGGTGCTGATTACGGCAGATTGTGCTTTGGCTGTGCGTGCTCCTACGGCGCAGGCGAAAATCACAAATTTAACCCCGTAATGATTGACGGCTAGAGGCCGTAAAACTCCGATGTGGTGTGAGGCCACTCTAAATTCAAAAAGGAGACATCATGGCACTGCAAATCTTTGCAACCGGCATCAACATCACGACTGGAGCCGATTCAGTCGGGGCAACAATCCCGCTTAGGCTGGATGGCACAGTGCCGCTCTTTATACGCATAACCGCATCCGTTGCCGCATGCGTCCGAGTTGGGCTAGGCGCTCAGACGGCAGTGGCTACCGATGCCGTTGTACAGCCTGGACAGTCACTAATCATCGCAACGGGGAAATGCACTCACATTGCAGCGATTCAACAGGCTGCGGCGGGTACAGTGCAAATCTCACCATGCGAGGATATTTGACATGGTGCTTGATTCCAGCGTAACGATAGACGAAGGCGTCAATGGCTTCGGCATCCGGCGAGAGATAATTCTCGAAGGCGACCAGGCCATCACGAAGCTGACCTATGACGCCGAACCAATGCTGGAATATGCAGCGGCAGCGCGTAGCTCGACCGCCGGGGATCGTTGGGGGGATGGGCACTTCGTCGGCATTGTGCCGATGGCTGAGGTGACGCGCATCAATCAAACCTACCAAGGCGCAGAAGAGCGCAAACTCCAAATGCTGCTATGGCTCAAAGCTAATCCCAAGATGGTCACTTTTGACAAGTTCCTGAAGCGATGAACTACACCACGCTAAAATCTGGGATAGCGGACTACCTGCACCGCGACAACCTGACGGCTCAGATACCCGGCTTTATCGAACTGGCTGAGTCATATCTGTTCCGGGAACTGAACGTCCAGGAGCTACAAGTCTCGGTTGCTGGCACAACGATTGCGGGGGGTTATGGCACATTGCCGACTGACTTCGCAGCGGTGGCGAAGATCACCGTATCACATGGGTCATGGACTACAAACCTTGACTACATGGCCGTGGCCGATGTGCCGTCCACGGTGAACACTCACCCTCAATACTACTCACTTGAAAAGAATCAAATCCGCATCATCGGCGCGGGTGCTGATCAGGCTTACACGCTTTTCTACACTCCCAAGATTCTGCCCTTGTCGGGGACGGTGGCGACTAATTGGATTCTGGATAATGCCAGCGAACTGTATCTCTACGCATCCTGTCTTGAGGCCGCACGGTATATCAGAGACGCGGGGGAGATCAGCGCCTTGTCGCAGGCCGTCATGCTGGCTCTTGAGTCTGCGCGCAGATTTTCAGAGCGCAGAGGGCAACCTTCCTCCGGATCCTTGCAAATTCGCCCGCGTCGTTGATAAGCTGGATATTTAAAAATGGATAAGCTGCTCGGTTTCCTTCCGGATCAAGACCCAACGACACCGGGCGTCATTACCCAGTGCGCAAACTTTATCCCATACGAAACGGGCATGACGGGCGCGCCCTCAGCATCGACACCTGCATCAACCCCGGCTCTTGCTGCTGCGTGTGTCGGTGCGGTGGTGGTAACTAAGCTGGACGATACACGGCGCATCCTTGCAGGCACGGCCACTAAGCTCTATGAGCTGTCTGGTGGAGTATGGACGGACGTAACGAGGGGGGGAAATTACACCGGTGGCGTTGATACGCGCTGGAGCTACACCCAATTCGGCAATGCCACAATCGCCTCGAACCTGTCCGACACCATGCAGCGTAGTACATCGGGCGCGTTTGCAGACATTGCCACGGCTCCAAAGGCCAAGATTGTGTTTAGTGTCGGCTCGTTTGTCATGGCGCTGAATACTTCCGACGCGACCTATGGCGTATCCCAAAATCGCTGGTGGTGCAGTGCCACGTTTAACGAAACAAGCTGGACGCCCAGCGTCACGGCTCTATGTGCCACGGGTATGCTGGTATCGGCACCGGGGCAAATTACCGCCGGTGGGAAGCTGGGTGATTACGCCGTTGCATACAAGGACAAGGCTATTTTCCTTGGTCAGTTTGTCGGCGCTCCCTCGGTATGGGACTGGATACAAGTGCCGGGCGGTGATGCTGGGTGTGTCGGTCAAGATGCCTGGACTGATATAGGTGGTGCTCACTTCATTGTCGGGCAGGATAATTTTTGGATATTCGACGGCTCACGCCCGGTTCCCATCGGGTTGGGGCAGGTTCGAGAATGGTTTTATGCCAACTCTAACCCGGCCTATCGTTACAAAATCCAGTGTATATTTGACCGTCAAACGAATCGTGTTTGGATTTTCTACCCATCTACCAACTCGACAACGCTTGATACTGCGATGGTCTATCACCTCGCAACAAAGCAATTCGGGCTGGTCACGATAAACGTTCAGGCGGTGCTGAATTACATCAGCGCAGGGGCAACGATTGACGGCCTGAGCGGTATCAGTGCCGCGATTGACGGGTTATCAGCATACTCGTTTGATTCACAATTCTGGCTAAGTGGTGGACGTGTTTTAACGGTGTTTGATACTGCGCATCAGCTTAAATTGCTGACGGGTGTATCAACTTCCAGCAGCTACACCACGGGCGATATGGGTGATGATGAAGGTGTAAGCCTGTTAAGCAAAATCCGTGTCAGATTCGCGCCAGGTTATGCGCCTGCTTCAGCTACCGCGCAGGTATTCTCCAAAATGACTGAAGGTGCAGGTTTGACTACTGGCAGCACGCACACGCTGAATGACGGCAAGTTCGACGTATTGCAGGCGGCTAGATTTCACAGGGCAACGATTTCCATGACGGGCGATGTCCGGGTGCTGGCGATGGGGGCAGTGCTTAAACCGATGGGCACGGCGTAATGAAACTCAACATCACGCCGCGCGTCAGTGTTGATGCTGAAACTGCCCGCTGGTACAGGGAGATTGCTTTACAGGTCAACGGATTGTCCGAGGGCGCAATTTCAGCCCGCTATCAGGCAGCAACAGCGGCTCCGACAACGGGCACATGGATGCAAGGGGATTTTGTGACAAATTCGACACCGACAGAGTTAGGGACAACGCCGAATAAATATGTGATTCTTGGCTGGGTTTGTGTCGCTGCGGGTACGCCGGGCACTTGGGTGCAGAGCCGGAGCCTTACAGGTAATTGATGGAACTCCAACCCGTCCCAGCAATAATGATTGACCGCGCATGGGCAGATGGCGCTTCCTGCCTATCAGAGGCTTGTGACGTGTCCGGTGGGGAGATAACAGGGTCTCAACTCAAGATGATACTGTCCCGTGGCGAACGCACCTTGCTGAGGATGTGGGGCGGTGAAGCAGTACGCGGCTGGGGTGTGATTCGAGTAGATCAACTGCCCAACATGCGGGTTTTGTTCATCACTGACTTGGTGGCGCACAACGGTGGATTCGAGCAGTTTTTTGAAGCTATAAAGCAAGTCGCAAGGGACTTGGGATGTTCAAAAGTCAGGTGTGCGGCAGGCCCGGCGCAGGAACGGCTTTACCGTTCACTTTGCGGCTTTAAACCAGTGTATAATATCTTGGAAGTTTCGGTTGACTATGAGGCGTAATATGAAAACAATCTCTGGGGTAGCAAGATGAGCGGCGGCGGCGAAGGACAAACCACGACAAACTCTATCGACCCGCGATTCTCCCCGCTGATCGACTACGCCACGCAAGCCGGTGCAAGAGTCAATAAAGCCGGGTTTAATCCGTATCAAGGCCAGCGTTTCGAGGAGATGAACCAGGCTCAAAACCTCGGTATCGGCATGATTGCGGACCGTGCAATGAGCGGTGACCCGACAATGCAGCAGGCCAATAGCACCATTCAGGGAGTCCTTGCCAATGGCGGGGGCGTGCAGTCCGGGGCTAATGCGTATGCTGGATCAAACCCCTATCTTGAGTCTGCGATCAATAAGGCCCAGCTCGGCACTGCGGGCAATTTGGCGAAAATCAACGCAACAAGCGGATCGTTTGGAAATTCAGGGATACAAGAGGTCGGTGCTCGGCAGATGGGGGAGATTGCCAGCAATATGCGGATGCAGGATTACGGTATGCAGCAGCAACTCGCTGAATCAGGGCTGAACCGTGATATGCAAGCGCAACAAATCAACGCCGGGAACAAACTAAACGCGCTGCAACTCGCGCCACAATACGGAAACCAAGCCTACACCGACGCCAGTCAGTTAATG
>JAKFXW010000157.1 GCA_021731185.1 Gallionellaceae bacterium | reverse complement strand
ACACCTTTGTTGGCTTTGTGTCCGGCGAGTGCGCCAACAAATTTTTGTATGTCAGGACGACCGACATCTCCCTCCCAACGCTTTGCTTGAATATAAATGACATCCAACCCTAGCCGGTCTTCATTGATAATGCCGTCAATGCCGCCGTCACCGCTCTTGCCAACGACTCTGCCCGCATCTTCCTGTGTGCCGCCGTAACCCATTTTCAGTAGTAGCTCGACTACCAGTTCTTCAAAGCGTGAGGGGCTGATGGTTTTGATGCGATCCAGTAATTCGGCTGCGAGTGCCTCGCGTAATTGTTTATAGCCGCCTGCAAGAAGCTCGTCCGGTGTTTCTGAGAGCGGCGAAATAGACTCAACCAACCTAGGTTTATCATTTTGTCCGCCGGACAGGAAGGCCACATATTCAGAAAATCGTTTCAGGTACTTTATATTGAGTGTTTGCGGATTTTCGCCAAGCACCTCTAGGCCACGCGCAGTAATTTTATAAATCCCACGCTGCGTAATCTCAATCAAGCCAGCCTGCTTGAGATGGGCTATAGTCCAAGCAACACGATTAACAAATACTCCCTGTTTCCCGCTGGGAAGTTTGATTGCTAACTCAGCCTCGGTAAGCCCAAGCTGCTCCGCCATAATGCGCCGCAGATCTTGATTTTTGTGTTCACGCCCGTCTGCACAAGCTTGTAGAAGCGGCAAAAAAATACTTTGAAAATCTGGAATTGCCATGTTATGTCCTTAAAAATCAAGCAAACATCAGCCGCTCACCCTTTGCCACAGGAATAGGATCGCCGCATTCCCGCGCGGTATCCAGCCAAAACTGCATTGCTTCTTTGATGCTCGCCAGCGCGCTTTCATGCGTGTCGCCGTGCGCCATGCAGCCAGGTAATTCGGGTGCGTCAGCAACAAATAATTGGTCTTCATTGCTCCAGTAAATAATAATTTCATAGTGCAGCATCACAACGCAATCCCCGTCACCGTCGCCATGTCTTTAATCTCCGCGCCCAGATAAATTCACCAGCAGCACTTTATCTTTGCCCATACCCGGCGCGATTTTATATTTGAGACAATAGTTTTTCATAGTCGTGATGTGAGCCAATCCAATACCAAATTAGGGTGTTTTTTTGTAACGTGCCTACAGCGCGCCAATTAAGGTCTATTCGCACAGAATAAATTGGGAGACTTTGATGCACTTTTTTATATCTGAGCGAAGGGTGTTCTGGATTTTCAAGCCATAGCGCATATGCAGCTTTGGCTTTGAACTGAACAGGTTGCGGCGCAGCAGATAGGCGCAGCAGATAATAGCGCACGAAATTTAGCCGTCGTTTTTGACTCCACTTGTAGCTAGAGCGGCTTGGTTTTACCAGCGACATGCTCGGCGATAGCCTCATCTGCAAGAGCGGAAAGTAAACCTTGAGATTTAGCAAAAGTAGCTGACCAATTTTTTTCCGAAGCTATTTCGTCAAGAATAATAGTAGCTAGAATATCTTGCTCATGCTTTGAAAGCGCATGGGCTTTGTTGATTGCTTGTTCAAGTAGTTGTGTCATGATAATTTCCTTCAAATAACCAAGCACTATTTTATATCCATCCGCATTCATCGTGGGGGCAATTTTGTTAGCGTTTCATGGAAGGCCCCGTATTAAAAGTGCTTTTCTGCTAAAGACTAATCCCCGCCACTCTCGCCACGGTCGCCATGTCTTTATCTCCACGACCCGACAAATTCACCAGCAGCACTTTGTCTTTGCTCATGCTCGGTGCAATTTTGGCTGCGTAAGCCAGCGCATGGCTGGATTCCAGTGCTGGGATGATGCCTTCGAAATGACAAAGATCATGAAATGCCTGTAACGCTTCGCCGTCTTCTATCGCCACATATTGGGCGCGGCCACTGTCTTTGAGCCAAGCGTGTTCGGGGCCGACTCCAGGGTAATCCAGCCCAGCAGAAATGGAATGGGTTTCGATAATTTGCCCATTTTCATCCTGTAATAAATAGGTGCGGTTGCCATGCAGCACGCCCGGTCTGCCCGCACACAACGCTGCGGCATGTTGGCCGTTGGCGATGCCGTGTCCAGCAGCTTCCACGCCGATGAGTTGTACATCCGGCATGTCGATATACGCATAAAAAACCCCCATTGCATTTGAGCCACCCCCCACGCAGGCAATCACTGCATCGGGTTGGCGCTTGATTAGTTCTGGCATTTGCACCGCACATTCGCGGCTGACCACGGCATTAAAATCACGCACCATCATGGGGTAAGGATGGGGACCTGCCACCGTGCCGATGATGTAAAAAGTGTTTTCTATATTGGTGACCCAATCGCGCATGGCTTCATTGAGCGCATCTTTCAAAGTCTTAGAGCCGCTCTCCACTGGCACGACGGTCGCACCCAGCAGCTTCATGCGATAGACATTGGTCGCCTGACGTTTCATGTCTTCTGCGCCCATGTACACCACGCACTCCATGCCGTAACGCGCGGCCACGGTGGCAGTGGCGACACCGTGTTGCCCCGCTCCTGTTTCGGCTATGACGCGCTTTTTACCCATACGACGCGCGAGTAAAGCCTGTCCGACTGTGTTATTAATTTTGTGCGCGCCAGTGTGATTGAGGTCTTCGCGCTTAAGAAAAATTTGCGCGCCGCCTAAGCGTTGCGATAAATGTCGGGCGTGGTAAATGGGGCTGGGTCGCCCGACATAATGTTTTAATTCATACGCCAACTCTGCCTGGAATTCGGCATCATTAGCACATAGTTCGTAAGCTGCGCGCAGCTCGTCCAGCGCGCCCATTAACGTCTCGGCCACATAAATGCCGCCATAGGGGCCGAAGTGGCCGGTGTTGTCAGGAAAGTTGTAAGTCAATGCGTTTAACCTCGTTGATGAATGCGGCGACTTTCGCGGCATCTTTAATGCCCTTGCCTTCTTCTACGCCGCTGGAAATATCCACGGCATAAGGACGCACTTGCTGGATGGCCTGCGCGACATTATCAACATTCAATCCGCCGGATAAAATCACCGGAAGCGGTAAATTGCGCGGGATTAAATTCCAATCAAATGATCGTCCCGTGCCGCCATGTGTGCCTTCCACAAAGGTATCCAGCAATAATCCTTGCGCGCCCTGATACATTTTTGAACCCTGATAAAGCGACGCGCATTGTAGCAAATCTATCCCCGGCTTGACGCGAATCGCCTTCAAATAAGGCAGGCCAAATTGCGCGCAAAATTCCGCATCTTCTTCGCCATGAAATTGCAACACGCTCAACGGCACATGCCGCAGCACATCGCGCACTTCATCGGCAAACGGATTCACAAACAGCCCGACAGTCGTAATGAATGGCGGCGTAGCGGCCACCAATTTTGCCGCTTGCGGCACGCTGACATTACGCGGGCTGTGTGTATAAAACACCATGCCCAGCGCGTCTGCGCCGCGTTCAACTACTAGCTGCACATCTTGTACGCGGGTAATGCCACAAATTTTGATTCGGGTCATAATAATTGGTATGGCCTAGATTGCCAGTGAATGTAGCATTGTAATGCATACACTCACCCCACCGCATCCTCTAGTGGGTTTCCGGCGAGCGCCGGAGCCTTACCTTACCCACCCTCAATCTTTTGCTTGGCACGATCCAGAAGTGACAGAGCATCGCTGGCCATTCCTTGCGCACATAATGGTTGATATGAAAAATTTTGCTCAGTCGGTTGTATGAATAGCTACGACACTCCATCGCAAAACTTCACGCCCGCTACGCTGGCTACACCAACCAAAATCCTGCGCAATCATCACGCGAATTCATGGAACATCCGGGCTAGGTACGGTACGAACATCGTACTGATAGTGCAATGGCATAAGCGTGCTTAACTGCGAGATTGACAAATAGAGCAGGTGCAAAAGCAGGACATAGTCAGTTGAAAACTGGGGGGTTTTTGCTTTGTGGATTTAATTTGTAATAGTGATTTCTTTGAGATTGAAAGTTAAGTTCAAGTTACTTCGTGTTAGCATAATAGTGAAATTCATACCCTCGAACCATTGCAGGAAACAATTACCATGCTGACACAACCTGCCTATAGCCTGAACCGAACGATTGCTGGCTGGGTTCGTAACTAAAAATGCAGGATTTTCTGCTTATCTCCCCCGACCTCGCTTGGCCATTTGCCCTCGCACTCGCGTGGATAGTTGGCGAGTTTGCTCACCGCCTGATCCGCGTTCCGCGCATCAGCAGCTATGGCATAGTTGGTTTTTTTCTGGCATCAGGTCAATCCGGATTCTTACCATCAGTAGACAGCGGAGCCATCATGCTGCTGGCGAATATTGCTTTCGGCCTGATCCTGTTTGAACTGGGCTGCCGCATTAACCTGCGCTGGCTGCGAACCAATCCGTGGCTGGGCGTTACCAGCCTAGTTGAGGCAAGCGCGACTTTTGCCGCCGTATTTCTTGTTGCACGGTGGTTTGATATGCCACTCATCCCCTCTTTATTGCTGTCGTCGCTCGCCATGGCCACGTCTCCGGCGGGCGTGTTGCGCGTCGTGAACGAGCAACGCAGTTCCGGACAAGTGACCGAGCGGATATTGCATCTGTCCGCCTTCAATTGTGTGCTTGCTGTATTTACCTTCAAGGCTGTCGTCGGGCTGTGGGTGTTTCAGAGCACTGGCGATATTCTGCACGCGCTTTGGAACAGCCTGATCGTGTTGTTGGTGTCCGCCATGATAGGCGGGATTTTTGGTGTAGCCGTACCCAGTTTGCTGAAAAAGCTGGGCAATCGCGGACACGATGCCACCGTGGCTTTCGCCATCGCGGTGATTATTCTGGTCGTGCTGACCCATACACTTCAATTCTCGCCCGTTCCGGCAGCATTGGCATTTGGATTGATGGCGCGCCACCGGCGAATTGCCCTTAGCCAGGCGCAGCAAAATTTTGGCGCGCTGGGAAATATGCTGACCGTGCTGTTGTTCGTATTCATGGCCGCCACGTTGGAATGGCCGATGGTAATGGCTGGTGCTGGTCTTGCTTTAGTTTTGATGGTGGTTCGTTTCGCGGTGAAGACAGCGTGCATCGTCGCTTTTGCGCGCCTCAGCGGCATCACATCGCGCAAAGGGCTGCTGACGGGGATGGCACTTACTCCCTTATCGGCATTTGTCATTCTACTGCTGGAACAAACTCGCCACTTGGGTATTGGCCTGATGGATCAAATGGCTGCTTTGGCTGCCATCACACTCATGTTGGAAATAATTGGCCCCATCGCCACGCAGTGGGCGCTGGTCTTGGCTAAAGAAGTCCCAGACACTACGGGAACCTGACCATGCCGCTAGAACCATTCAAGATATCTAACCCACTTACGCTCGGCGTTGAGCTGGAACTTCAACTGGTCAATCTCAGCAATTTTGATCTCACCGATGCCAGTTCTGACATGCTACATCTGCTGAGACGGGCGAACTTTCCCGGCAATGTCACGCCAGAAGTTACCGAAAGCATGATTGAGATCAACACCGATATACACACGAACCACGCAGAATTATTGGATCAGTTGCAAAATATCCGCGATACTTTGGTGCGTGCGGGCGACGCACTGAATGTCGGCGTTTGTGGCGGCGGTACGCATCCTTTCCAGCACTGGTCGGAACGCAAAATATTTGCCAAGCCGCGATTTAAGGAAGTCTCGGCCCTTTACGGTTATCTCATCAAGCAATTCACCGTTTTTGGTCAACATATCCACGTGGGCTGCGCGTCCGGCGACGATGCGCTTTTTTTGCTGCACTCCCTGAATCGTTATGTGCCGCACTTTATCGCGTTGTCTGCGTCGTCGCCTTACTTTCAAGGAGTAGATACGCAGTTCAACTCGGCGCGGCTTAATTCGGTATTCGCTTTTCCGCTCAGTGGACGCGCACCTTTTCTGCTGCGCTGGGCAGATTTTGAGAGTGTGTATTTTGCCAAGATGGAAGGCACGGGCATCGTCAAGAGCATGAAGGATTTTTACTGGGATATTCGGCCTAAACCGGAATTCGGCACTATAGAGCTGCGGGTCTGCGACACGCCGCTGACCATGGAAAGAGCGGCAGCCTTAGCCGGCTATCTACAGACGCTGTGCCGACATCTGCTGACGCGGACTGAACCACCACCCACCGAAGATGACTATCTGGTTTACAACTACAACCGCTTTCAGGCATGTCGCTTTGGACTCGACGGCACATTGGTACACCCTAAGTCCCATGAAACCCTGTCGTTGCGCGAAGACATCCTTACCACGCTGCGCCACATCGAGCCACACGCTGAAGCACTTGGAAGTCTGGCAGCGCTGGAACATCTCTACACGGTCATACACGAAGGCAGCGATGCCAGTTATCTCCGAAAACAATATGTTGAAAGAGGCGGCACCGAAGGAATGGTCGATTCGGCGATACGTAAATTTCGGGCGCATCGATAGATTTTTTTACTGCAAACTGATTTTCATACGTTATTGATGCCAAGTTTCCCAATGCGGAATGCCGTCGCTGGCAATTGTAAAGCCCCACGATATAGTCCGCACATCTTTAGTCGCTTCCATCTGATTCGCGTATTCCTGCTGCCATGCTTACACCACCACCCACCCTACGGCCTGTTTAATTGCTAAACAGGCTTTGCTTCGCTCGCGCCAGAAAAATTAACTGCGAGTGACAGCCAAATTACGCGCCAAGTATGCCTTTACCCTTCGTTGGAGCTGCAACCGCTTTTTTAACAGCTGGTTTTTTGGCTACTGGTTTCTTTGCTACGACCTTTTTAGCGGCAGGCTTTGCGGCTGCTTTTTTGGCTGCTGGTTTCTTTGCCACGACCTTTTTAGCGGCGGGCTTTGCGGCTGCTTTTTTGGCTGCTGGTTTCTTTGCTACTACCTTCTT
>JAKFXW010000120.1 GCA_021731185.1 Gallionellaceae bacterium | reverse complement strand
AAAAAGGGTTGTTACCCAGGACAAGAAATTGTGGCGCGTACGCAGTATCTCGGCAAACTCAAGCGGCGTATGTATTTAGCACACATTAAAACAACTGATAATCCCACCCCGCAAGCCGGAGATGAATTATTCAGCGCAGAGATGGAGGAGCAATCCTGCGGCATGATCGTGAACGCTGCTGCTGCGCCAAATGGCGGCTATGATGTGCTGGCCGTGGTGCAAATCAGCAGCCAGGAATCGCAGACCATACACTGGCAATCCTTGCAGGGCGCGACACTCAAATTTATGTCTCTGCCGTATTCGCTGGAGAAATAGTGCGTTGCATCATGATGTGCGGTATCCCCGCATCCATAAAAATTTCGCCGACTTTTTTAAACCCATGACGCTCATAAAACCCGGTTACTTGAGTCTGCGCGGCCAATTCAACGTGCACTAATTTACGGCTACGCGCAACATTCAACAACGCTTCCAGCACCGCACTGCCCACCTGCTTGCCGCGCCATTCGGGCAATACCGCCATGCGTCCGATTTTCCCTTGTGGAGTTATGCGCCCGCTTGCAACGGCACAACCATTTTTGTTAATGGCCAAGACATGCACGCAAGATTCATCCAAACCATCCCATTCCAACTCGGCGCTGACTCCCTGCTCACGCATAAAAACCGCCTCGCGCACCTCGCGCAACAGCACCTCGCCATCACGCCAGGCAAGCGTGTGTACGGTAAATGAATAATCCATTTCATTCCCCCGCGTTGCCCCACAAGGGGACAATGAATTAACCCAGTAAATTGACCTCAGTCCCCACTGCTATTAAATCAAATAATTCCAGCAAATCCGCATTACGCAACCGCACGCAACCTTTAGAGCCGGGCTTGCCCAACACCGTGCTGTCCGGTGTGCCATGAATATAAATATAACGGCGCATGGTGTCGCGATTGCCCAGCCGATTAAACCCCGGCTCACATCCTGACAGCCACAGTATGCGCGTTAAAATCCAATCGCGTCCGGGGAAAGCCGCGCCTAATTCCGGCGTGTAAATTTCGCCCGTAGGACGACGTTTAACAAACACCGTATTCACTGGCTGTCCCGCTCCGATTTTGGCACGAATAATATGCCGACCACGCGGCGTGCAATAGCTGCCATTCTCCTCACCCGCGCCATTGGCTGCTGTAGAGACCGCATAACGCTTGAGCAACGCGCCAGCATCATCAAGCAACTCCAGCGTTTGGGTAGATATATTAATGTTGATTTGCATCCCGTTATTCATCTTCTCTATTGCGCTGCTGTGCGCGGCGTACAACAAAAAAATCACTCAGTATCTGCCCGCATTCTGCTGCCAGTACACCGCTCACAACCTCAGCATGATGATTTAAGCGCGGCTCAGAAAACACATTCAACACATTGTCCCCTTGTGGGGCACTGCCACATGCCCCCGTTTTGTAGTCACTTGCACCAAAAATCACCCGTGCAATACGCGCATGAAAAATCGCCCCAGCACACATCAAACAAGGTTCCAGCGTCACATACAATTCACAACCCGGCAATCGATAATTACCCACATGCAGTGCCGCATCGCGTAGCGCCAACATCTCAGCATGGGCGGAAGGGTCGTGCCGTGAAATAGGCGCATTAAAACCGCGCCCGATGATGACACCTTCGCGCACCACCACCGCGCCGACTGGCACTTCTCCTGCCTCTTGCGCCTGCTGCGCCAAACTAAGTGCTGCGCGCATAAAAGCAGCATCCCCCTCGCCTTCTGGGATAACCAGCGACTTGGCTGCGGTTTCTGGCAGCCTAGTCGAATGGCTAGTTGTTTCACCCAGAGTGGCTAAGGGTGCGGGAGCAGTCTGGTCTTTATTCATAGAGAAAATATTGCCGACAATTATTGCTAAGGGACAAATATAATTTGCACAGGATTCGTGCAGCGTCAACGTATCAAATGAATTTTTATTTTAACTTTCAATGTCGCCCAAATTTTATCTGCCGTCATGGCAGATGCAGCCAAATGTTTAGCCGTGGCGAGGCAGCAGTGATCCCCCAGCGAGAGCCCCTGCTTGCGTGTTAAAGGGCGCAAACGAGCCACCTCCAAAGCTAAATTCTGATCGAAAGGAACGACATGCAACTCTAACTCAGCCACCGCTTGCGCGGCCAAATCGGGAGCCATGCCCTTATCCACCAGCTTGCCTATCACCTCAGCCAAATTCACACTACACAACGCAACCTCACCCCGTTCAACCACCGCACTTACTTTTTCGTAACCGGGCTCCTGTAACAACAACGCCAGCACCGCTGATGCATCAAGCACCACCGTTAATTTAGCCACGTTTAGCCTCGGCGCGCCGCTCGGCAATAAGTTCGTCAGACAACAGCGTGCCTTTTGCCGCAGGAATGTGGCGACGTATCAAGGCCTGCGCCCGTTGAATTTGCTGCGAGCGCGAAGCTAAAATGATCGCGCCATTTTCCACGCGCAACACAACTTCATCACCTATAGCCAACCCCACCGCTTGGCGAAACGCTGCCGGGATCACCACCCTGCCATTCAGACCAATTTTTGTATGCATCGCTTCCATGACATTACCCCCATTAATTACCATATATTTCATTATACGCCACAAAATAAAATAGTGGCATTTTAAATAATTATGGCAGATACATCCTTAACCTATTACCATAAAATGACGCAGTGATTTTTACACATCCAACGGGCTGACCACCCCGCGTCCGCCCTTGTTCAACACATGCGTGTAAATCATCGTGGTGGAAACATCCGAGTGACCGAGCAATTCCTGCACGGTGCGAATATCGTAGCCGCCCTCCAGCAAATGCGTGGCGAAGGAATGGCGAAAAGTATGTGGCGTAGCGGGTTTGACCAAATCGGCATCGCGTGCGGTCTGCTTCACTGCACGCTGCACCGCTTGATCTTGAACATGGTGACGGCGAGTTTCATCCCCGCGTGGATCGATCGAAAGTTTGCTGGATGGAAAGACATACTGCCAGCCCCACTCCCGCGCCGCGTTGGGATATTTACGCGCTAATGCGTTGGGCAAATATACGGCACCGTATCCCTGCTCCAAATCAGCCTGATGCAGTTCCCGCACCTTGGCGATATGCGCCGTTAGCGTCGCGATCAAGGCCCCTGGCAACATCGTCACGCGATCCTTAAAGCCTTTGCCATCACGAATTAAAATCTCGCGCCGCTTAAAATCTACATCTTTCACACGTAGTCGCAAACATTCCAAAATACGCATCCCCGATCCATATAGCAGGCTTGCAATCAGCCAATGTGTACCCGAAAGCCGCGACAAAATTGCATGGACTTCATCCCGATTTAACACGACGGGCAAACGCTTTGGTGCTTTAGCCCGTTCCACGTTATCCAACCAGGAAAATTCCAGCTCCAACACATCCCTGTAAAGAAACAACAACGCGCTTTTAGCTTGATTCTGAGTCGAGGCAGCGACCTTGCCTTCGACCGCCAAATACGTCAAAAACTGCTCCACTTCCGCCGCCCCCAACTCACTCGGGTGACGCTTGCCAAAATGCAGAATAAAGCGTTTAATCCAATCCGTGTAAGCCTGCTCAGTGCGGATGCTGTAATGTTTAAGGCGAATTTTGCCGCGCACTTGGTCAAGTAATTTAGGTGTCGTTTTTTGCGTGATAGTTTGCATAAAATTCAGATTCGCCAAAGTGAAGTTGCCCAAACATCTCTTACTTATATTGTCATGATGGAGTGACTGATGACCACCATTAAAGCGTTGGAACAAGCCGTTCAACAACTGCCGACCCAGGATTTAGCCGAATTCCGCCAGTGGTTTGTAAAATTCGATGAGGTCGCCTGGGATGCACAGATTGAAGCTGATGCTGCCGCAGGCAAACTTGATGCGCTGGCTGCCGAAGCAAGAACAGAATATAGCAACGGCAAAGCACGTGAGCTTTGAAACACTTTGCGTCCTCAAAGTTCTGGCAATGTTTTGATAAGTTGCCAACTAATATTCAGCAGCTTGCGCGTGACAACTACGCCTTGCTCAAACAAAACCCGTCGCACCCATCACTACAGTTCAAACCAGTCAAAAACGGAGCCTTTCGCAGCATCCGCATCAGCCTAGGTTATCGCGCACTTGGTATTCCAGTTGACCAAGGGGTACAGTGGTTTTGGATTGGTAGCCATGCTGACTACGATAAATTGATCGGTTAGCACATGGTTAACACAAAAATTTTAGGCCGCACTAAAATTAATCAAGCAACTGAAATATTTATGATATTACAATTTTATAAAGAAGTAGACAAGCATTTGACGCAATATCTTGCGTCAAATAGGATGCCTACTTCACGTTAGACGAAATCCATTCCCCGATGAATTTTTTAATGCCTAAAATAATAAAGTCACGCATATTGAAAGTAGTAATTTCGGCATTTCTTTTGTGCGCAACATTTTTTGTAATGTATGCGGTTTTATTTAGGGGTGTAATACCGTCTGCAAACCATTTTAAAGCCAACGATATAAATCTAAAGGCGCTAAAGCAGTTGCCTATTGGTTCTAAACAACAGTTAGTAGAAAAGTTTTTAATCGATAACAGCATCGAGCATGGTTTGCATAATATGCATTTGGAATGGGAGTCAGCAGTTAAGAAAAATGGTTTTTCGCCAGATGAGTTATCAGGGTTTTATGAATCAATAATACGTGATACATGTATTGGAGCAATAATATCCTGCCATACTCAATTTTTTTTCTTCATGGGTCTTGACGGAAAATTAGTAAAATATGTTATGAAAAATGGTTATGATTTTATCTAGCGATCACGCAATCAGTCTAACCCTACGCTCAAGCGGGACTGCGCAAAAGCGCGCAGCCCCTTAGCTCCACGTTAGGGCTTTCCAACCACCACCAAAAAGAATGGAATGTATGAATAACGAACTCGACGAACATGCTCAGTTAAATGTGGAAATCAGCAATCTCCGCGCTACAGACGAAGAGCTTGAAAAGCTTAAGCACCTCATTGTTACAGGTCTCGGAAAAAACGCTACGCCTCCGAAGATTACGGCTGTTAGCAATGACGCAAAGGGAAGTCGCTACGAACTAACCTTCCGAGTATTGAATCCAAAGCACTTCGAACTATCAACCGTCCAAAATTGGCTTCATACCGCCACATTGGTCGGCTGGAGCCTTAATGCAACATTTGTCCACCCATAAGTGTGGCGCTTACCCTAACCCATCCATCAAGCGGGACGCCTTGCGGCGCCCCTTATGTCAAACGTTAGAATTCAGATGCTAAAGAGCGGTCTCGCATTCGTTGCTTCCCATATACAGGTATCTGGAGACCTGCCGGCTACCTTGATACCTGACCACATCTTTCGTCGAGCACGCGACGAAGAGATTGGTCTGATCCGTGAAAGACTTCAGCAGTCAATGCGCGGCTCGTTCTACCAGTGGGTTAACTACGAAGCCTCGATTCGAGAGGAACGCCAGGGCACGTCAACCACATTTCATGTTGAACCACTGCTACCAGACCAGTGGAAGTACTGGGTCGTGGCCTTTGAACCAAACAACCACAACATTCACGAAATTGAGACAATCGGACTATTGCTGCCGACCGATCTTGAGTTTGCGTTCCAAATCTATTTTTCGGAACCTGCGCAAAGTGGAGAAATTAGAGGCATGCAATTAATGCCTCTGCATATTTTCGAGAAGTACAGCAGTCACGACTACGCTTTCACGAACGCCACTTCCCTAACCACCCAACAACTGATGACGATTGGCGAACTCTGGCCCCTATACAAGAATATGCCCGCCGAGTTCTCTTTCGTTGCAAGTGCATTAGACAACTTTGCGGCTCTCCGTCGCGTTCCGGTGCAGTCAAGTCTTTCTGTTGTTGGCCTGTTCTCAATTATAGAATCGCTAACAACTCATGCGCCTAGGCTTACCGAGACTCTCGACTCAATCAATCATCAAATCACAAACAAGATTGTGCTGCTTCGCAAGCGATATGCGCGGGCAATTACTCCCGATCAGTACTTCCTTCACGCAGCGGAGGAAAACATCTGGAAGAAGCTTTACGGGTATCGCAGTAGCATCGCTCATGGCAGTGTTGCGAACTTCAATGCCGAATATCAAGTGCTTCGTGATCACAGCACGGTTGTTCGATTCCTCCGAGATAATGTGAAAGAACTCATCGCCTACGCACTCAGAAACCCTGAGTTCATGTCGGATCTCAGGCGATGCTGAGTTCTAACCCTGCAATCCACCGGACGCTGCGCGAAAAAGCCGCGCAGCGCCGGTGATTTTGAACGTTAGCCATCAAGAGGACTCTATTAATGGAGAATGCACTATTCTATACATTCAGCACGATCGCACAGACTTTAGCTGCGTCAATAGCTCTACTGGGAGCATTCGTGTTGTATCGCCTACAGACGCTCAATGCAGAAATCGAAGATGCTGGCCTTACAATGATTCAACCCTATCTACCGAACGACGAAGCAACTCGATTAGTTGCTCACGGCCGCTATGCTGAGTTGATCAGCCTTCTTACACAAATTCAACCTAACAGTGTTCACGATGCTAATAATCCTTTCATAACAAGCAAGCGTGACAAGCTTCCTCACCTGCTCGCGTTGAGAACTCAATTGCACAGACTGCTTAAGTTCGCTTTGGGATCAACCGTTGTTGTTATCGTTTCTGCAATTGTCATATTGGCAATAACCCCAGTGATCGCATCTTCCTCCAATCTGGTTTGGTTAACATTCTCGATTGGTTTGCTTGCACTCTTGGGTTGCCTTTGTCTGTATGCGGTGCTGATCCTTAAGGCCGTACAAAATGGCTAACCCGGCATTCAAGAGGGACGCGCTAAAGCGCGCCCCTTAATTTTACGTTAGGGCGCATCATGTACGTCCCGCGGATGTGGTTTTCCGAGAACGAGCGCAAGGGCTTTATGGCCTGTACGCCAGCTGGCTATAGGCTTCTCACTCTTGCAGGTTGGACGGGAGTGCTTGGTTGGCTTCAGTTTTTGCTTCTGGTGGTAGCCCTAGTCGTCTTCGCAATCACCCGCTGGTTTGAGTTTCCTACACTGTGGC
>JAKFXW010000050.1 GCA_021731185.1 Gallionellaceae bacterium | reverse complement strand
CTCCTGAATATTCATCTGAATACTGCCCTCGCCCGTGACGCACGCCACCGTCGCGCCGGGATTAATCAACTGCACGCCCATCGCAGCAGGCAGGCCAAAGCCCATTGTGCCCAAACCGCCGGAGTTAATCCAACGACGTGGTTTGATAAATTTATAATATTGCGCCGCCCACATTTGATGCTGACCGACATCCGAAGTCACAAAGGCATCGCCACCCGTCACTTCATACAATTTTTCGATGACATATTGCGGCTTGATAATCTCGGTAGAATTATTGTATTTGAGGCCGCCGCCCTTGAAGCGCCAATCGTTTACCTGCTTCCACCACACCGCCAACTCAGCCGCATTCGGCTTTTGCTTGGTGCTGCGCAACTCAGCCAAAAATTGATTCAGTACCAGCTTTAAATCGCCCACCACGGGCACGTCCACCTTAACGCGTTTAGCGATGGAAGAAGGATCAATATCGAGATGAATAATTTTGCGCGGCACCTGGTTAAAGTGTTCGACCTTACCCACCACGCGATCATCAAACCGCGCACCGATGGCGATCAACACATCGCAATTCTGCATGGCCATGCAGGCTTCATACGTGCCGTGCATACCGGGCATACCAACGAATAGCTTATCGGTCGCCGGATACGCACCCAAACCCATGAGCGTATTGGTGCAAGGAAAGCCCAGCAAGCGTACCAGCTCGGTCAATTCTGCTGAAGCACCCGATAAAATCACTCCGCCGCCGCTGTACATCATCGGGCGTTTGGCGGTCATCAAAAGCTGGATAGCTTTCCTGACCTGATTCATATCCCCTTCGCCTGGCGGATTGTAGGAGCGAATGACGACTGGATCAGAATAGTTAAACGTGGTTTTTTGAAAGGATATATCTTTGGGAATATCGACCAACACTGGGCCAGGGCGACCGGATCTGGCCAGATAAAACGCTTTCTTTATCGTCGGCGCGATGTCGCGCACGTCCTTGATTAAAAAATTGTGCTTCACACAGGGACGTGTAATGCCTACCGCATCCACCTCTTGAAACGCATCTTCGCCGATCATGGTGGAAGGCACTTGACCGCTGATTACCACCATCGGTATGGAATCCATATAAGCGGTGGCGATACCCGTTACCGCATTAGTAATTCCGGGACCGGAAGTGACCAGCGCCACACCCACTTTTTCTGACGAACGCGAATAACCATCCGCCGCATGTACTGCTGCCTGCTCGTGGCGCACTAAAATATGCTTGACTTTATCCTGCCGGAACAACGCATCATAAATATGCAGCGCAGCCCCGCCTGGGTAACCAAATATGTACTCAACACCTTCTTCCTGCAAGCATTGGACGGTTATTTCTGCGCCTGTCAACTCCCCTGTTAATTCCATCGCCCACTACCTGATAAGTAATAATAAAGAACCGCGCAAGATAAAGGGTTGGCGTGTTTTGGTCAAGCCCTAACCTCTGATCTTGGCATTCAACCCAACAAGTGGATCGTCCATTTCGGTGAGTTTCGCCGTGCGGGTCTCCATATCAAAAAATCCAGGCTGAAGATATGTATTCATTGATAGTACTCAGTGTGGTTCGGGCAGAGCGTATTCTCTCAAATTAATTCCTGCTTGGAATTAAATAGGGTCGAATTATTAAAGATGCCCTAAAGCCGCTACGCGGTGCTATCACGGAGCATTACGCACCAACCGCACATAGTAGCCGCTGTAGCGGTTATTGTTAATGACGTGGCCGTGGTTGAAATTGACGGTCCGGGCGATACCGGGGGTACCCACTAGGGACGACATAAACCAAAACGTCTGGGCTGGCGTATTATGGAAAGCCGTGGAGTCTATCGCCGGGATGTGGCTTCCGTCGACAATCGAGTTAGACCAAAACTGGTTTGATGGCGTAGCCGGAAAAATTGCCAGGTTGATCGTCGGGATGCTGCGGCTTTCGTCAACAATGCTGAAAAGTTCTTTCATATCAGGCAAGCGCCAGGCTGTGCTGGTGCTGGCGGCCTGGGCGGCACGCTGCAAGGCGGCCTCGTGGGGGAACGTGGCGGCCGCCCCGGCACAGGTGACCCCATCCCAGTTCATGCCCTCGGCACAACGACGCCAGATCAGCCCCGTTTTCTGGTCGGTCACTTCACTGCCATCGGCGGAAATCGTAAAAGGTTGGGCGGAGGCCGCGACGGGCAGAGCGCCCAGCAGGCAAGCTAACAATAGTATGGCGAGTTGTGAAATTTTCATTGAGTAACCTCCTGTTGTTGGTTGTTAAATTGTTAAATCAGGATACCAGCATACCAGTTTTTGTTGGGTTAGCGGCTTTATCGCGTAACCCAACCTGACCTCTGCCGTCAATCCAAATAGCAACGGGTTAAGCAGCGAACAGCGTTGCATTGTATCGCTGTTTAAACGCAGCAGGTGACAGATAACCTAGTCTTGTTTGCCTGTTTGCTCTGGCGCGTGCGTTGATGTGCCGCCAGCACCTCACTACTAGCCTGACATTCTCGCACCAACGCGCCGGAATCGGGTATTCAACTTGGCGCGGGTGGAAGACCTTCATTCATTACAGAATTATTATAATTAGTTTTAAATACTCAGACCATATTTTCCTTAGGCAATCTTTCTGGTATTGTGCTATCCCTGATGTTTATCTTATCGATAGCAGGACGCGCCGTGCCTTCCTGACCATTGAAATATTACCTTGCACACACAATCAAAAGTAGACCCATTAGTTAGCTTCCGTAACGTGGAAGGCGAAGCCGTTCGCGGCACCATCATTAAGCTTCAGCGAAAATCTATGGTGATGGAGGTATACAACCCCTACTCCATCGTGCAGACCAGTGAAGTCCTGAGCGAACTCACGATACGCTTCGGCACTACCATTGCATATCAAGGCAAAGCGGTCGTTATCAGTATGGTCAATACTGGCCTGACTGCTATCGTGTCGGTGACGCTTATTGATGAGTGGCGCGAACTGAATGATGTGGTAGTGGTGCCCGGTGCGGTCAGGGCAGAAGCACAAGCCTTTGTAAAAGACTGGACGCAGCGTTCTCAAATACGGCGTGACTATCGAGTCGTGGTAAATGAAACCCGCGCCTATCTGTCCGACGTGTCGCGCTGGGTAGAGCAAGTCGATTTATCCGAATCGCTGCCCAAGGTTGGTGGACAATTGCGTGAAGATATTTTTTATGAGCTCGCGATGCCTTTAATTGAAAAGATGAAATTTTATCTTGATATGCTGGAGAACGAAGCATCTCTTGTCGATATAGAGCAGACTTCATTGCACAGCACCTTTACACAATCATCTCTGCATCCGCTGCTGCTCCGTGCACCCTTTGTGTTTCGCACCTATACCAAACCGCTGGGCTATGCGGGCGATTATCAGATGGTCAATCAAATAATAGATAATCCACGCCAAGGGCCGAGCACGTATTTTCAAATGGTGAATGCCGCTTTTCTGCAAAATACTCTAGCAGTAGCCCATCGTAATCGTATCGATATTCTGGTGGATTTTTTAAAGCGCATGGCCGATGTGGCCATGCAGGCAGGTAGAACTTTTCGCATCCTGAACGTGGGTTGCGGCCCGGCTATCGAGGTACAACGCTTCCTGCAAACCTACCCACACCCTGAAATTTTATCTTTCGAACTCGTCGACTTCAGCGAAGAAACCCTGGCGTGGACGCGAGCCAAACTTTCATCCATCCTCGCGCAAACTGGTAAACCAGTCATCATTAATTACGTGCATGATTCGGTACACCAGTTACTCAAGCGTCGCATTGATCCTGTGTCAGACAGCGCGCGGGAATTTGATGCGGTGTATTGTGCGGGTCTGTTTGATTATTTGTCAGATAAGGTTTGCTCCAGACTGACCGCACATTTTGCTGCGCGTACCCAGCATGGGGGGGCACTGTTAATCACCAATGTGTATGCTAGCAAATCAGTTAAGTTTGTGATGGAACACTTATTGGAGTGGTATCTTATTTACCGGGATGCCGCTAATTTGGAATGTCTTCTACCTGCACAATCAAGCATGCGAAAAACTTATGTTGACTCTACTGGAATGAATGTATTCTCAGAAGCTATTATCGCCTGATCGATGGATTATCTTTCATGAGCAAAGAAAACTACTCAGGATATAAAGATGAGATTCAACAATATCGTGTCGATTTCAGTCGAACTTGTGCGTATATCGCTATCATTCTTATTCTGCTTGGCGTTGGTTTGGATTATGTACTATATCCGCATATGCAAGCTTTGTTCGGCTCCGTCCGGGTCTTTGTTTCGTTGTTAATTTATTGTGTGATTCTTGCATTAAGAACGAAGTGGGGACAGGATAGAATTGAGGTTTTGTCGTTTGTGTGGCTGCTGCTTCCTCAGATCATGATCACCTGGATGATTGCCGTGACGGAGGGGGCAATATCCCCGTATAGCATAGGGCTTTACCTCGCTATTTTTGCATCAAGCATCGCATTGCCGTTTAACATATGGCACAACTTTGTTTTAAGTTGCATCACATTTTTGCTTTATATTGCCGCGTGCTCTTTTCATCCTGAAAGTTTTGTATTGCAGGGGGCATTTGTTGTTAACACATTAATTTTATTATTTATCATTGTTGTGAGTGCTGTGGCTGCCTACTACAACGAACGCACTCGCTTTATGTTATTTAAGCTCAAGACAGAGTTGTCAAGAAAAAATATACAATTAGAAGAAACCAATAAAAATCTCACTCAAATAAAAGGCTACATGTTACAACAAGAAAAAATGGCGGCCATCGGCACACTCGCAGCGGGGTTGCTGCATGAAGTCAACAATCCAGTTAATTACAGTTTGATGGCGGTGGACATCGCGCTGGAAGACCCAGTCATTAAAACCAGTACATCGCTTAAAGAATGTTTGGTGGATGCCAAACAAGGGATGAAGCGCGTGCAGCATATCGTTTCTGATTTAAAAATTTTTGCCTATCGCCCCAAAGAAACGGCGGCGAGCAGCAGCGATTTTTTATTTGAGAAAGCGGTGGATTCAGCCCTGCGGCTGGTTGGCCATGAGACCAAGGGTATTGCTATCATCCGCGAATTGCCCGCTGACACGCTGGTGCGGGGGGACGAGGCGGCGATCATCGGGGTGTTGGTTAATCTGCTCGGCAATGCGGCGTTGGCTCTGCGCACTGTGGATCGTGCTGATCCGGCCATTCATTTATCAGCAGAGTGGAGGGGGGAGCGTTTGCATGTTACCGTGCATGACAACGGCCCGGGTATCCCATCTGAAAATCTGGCGCGGGTGTTTGAGCCATTTTTTACCACACGCGCAATTGGGCAGGGGTTGGGCTTGGGATTGAGTATCAGCTACCGTGTAATTGAGCAGCATGGCGGGAGATTGGTTGCCAAAAGTGTGGTCGGCGAATGGACAAAAATGATTTTTGATTTGCCGAGGGCAGGCTGATGCAGTAATGCACTTGTTCGCGACGAATTTTTTAAAACCTTTTCCCCTGCCCCTTGTCCCACAAGTGTGAAAGGGGGGCAGTCGGGGAAGAGCGATAGCGTAGGGGTCGAGTCGATAGGAGAGCATTTTAGATGAGCGTAGCAGTAAACAGTTTTGCCCGTGAGTTCACCACTATTCTGTATGTGGATGATGAAGAGTTGGCGCGTAAATATTTCGCCCTTTCTTTAGAGGAAAGCTATGAGGTGCTGACGGCTGCGGGGGCGGATGAGGCGGTTGCGATTTTGCGGGAAAAAGGTAATTTGGTCAGTATTCTGATTACAGATTATCGAATGCCGGGGCGGGATGGGGGCGATTTGTTGCGTCAGGTCGAGCGTGAGTTTCCTCATGTGGTGCGTATTTTGGTGACTGCCTATGCGGATCGGAAGCTGTTGCTGGAGACAGTTAATTCTGGCGGGGTTTTTAGAGTTTTAGAGAAACCCTTAAATTTTGGCGAGGTGCGAAAGGCACTGCGGTTAGCTCATAATTTGTTACAGGAGCGTGAGGCCAGACAGCAAAATTTGATGGCGATGAATGAGGCACTCTCTTTTCTCGCACACGAATTAAATACGCCACTGGTTACAATTGTTAATTTTTCACGTGGGTTACAGCAGCGGGTTGCAAATGGAAATATGTCGCAGCAACAGACAGTCGAGACGGAAAAAGCAGCACTGGCAATGAATGATAATGCCCGTTATTGTTTATTGTTGTTGTCTAGCTGTGTGGAGTCTGTGCAGGGCGCGGAGGCAATATATGCGCAGCACGCTGCTAGTACGGCGCAGCATATGATTGCCCATTTGCTGGAAACATACCCGCTCACTCTGGCGCAAAAAGCTTTGATCCGTGTTGATGTGCAGCAGGATTTTGCAATTGCAGCGTTACCAAATTGCATGGCGCTGGTGTTATCCACTTTGCTGGGCAATGCGTTGCGCGCTGTGCAGAATCAAGCTGAGCCGATGGTTCTATTGACTGTGTTGGTTGAAGACCATCCGCAGATTTGTATCAGTGATAATGGTTCTGGTATACCGCAGGAAATTTTGGAACGCTTGCTAATCGAGCCCATCACGACCTATGCAGATGTTGGGGGTACGGGCTGGGGGTTGCTTTTCTGTAAACGCATTATGCAATCTTTTGAGGGCAACATTTCCATACACACCGTAGCGGGCGTGCGCACGACGTTCAAATTAAATTTTCCGACCATTAAATAATCCAAAAGGATCGATCAATGACTGCCCATGATATTTCTGCCCCGTTAATTTTATTTGTCGACGACGAGGTTACGGCGGTTAAATATTTTCAGCGGGCGATTGATTCGCTGGCACCTGTGGTGACTGCTGGCTCTGTTGAAGAGGGGAAATTTTTATTGGATAAGCACGCATCGACTCTGGCAGTGCTGGTGTCTGATCAGCGTATGCCAGGGGCTTCCGGCAACGAATTGCTGCTTTATGCGCACGCTTATCATCCGCACATTATTAGAGTTTTGACAACGGCTTATTCCGAGTTGGAGCAGACGATAGAGGCTGTTAATCAAGGTCAAATTCATCGCTATATTCAAAAACCATGGGAAATTTCTACGCTCAGGATGGAGTTGAAACAGTCGCTCGATCTGGCG
>JAKFXW010000078.1 GCA_021731185.1 Gallionellaceae bacterium | reverse complement strand
ACTCCATATCTTCCAACTTATCCATCAATGCCTCATAAGCCTTGGCTGGCACGCAATAAAAAGTCGGTTCATTGCGGTTCAAAATTGCCACCGGAAAACCCTCGCCCGCCGCGACCGTCGCCATCGGATTCTTTTTTAATTCAGAAACACTCGCGGTCGTTTCCGCCAAAATAACATGTGCCATTTTCTTAAACCTCTATCTTTGGTGAGTGCTTACAATAGCACTCTAAACAGGTCTCGGCAATGGTCTTAATTGTTAGCGAGAACATCAAATTAAACCGTGGTACGTCCCCAATTGTTGTTACGCTGAAACAAGCCTTGCCACGCGGCGTGGGAATTGCATACTGACGCAAAACTTCTTTCGCCTGATACTCATGAATTTTCATATTGATCCTTGCTTCGCTTCATAAAAATAACCATTGCTGACATCTTACCGGATTATTCCAGCAACCAACCCAGCGTAAATAATGGCAGAAATAACCCGTGCTGAGAATAAGTATTGCTTGGGCAGCATTGTTGGCAGGCACAATTGGGATCGACACTGCGGTGGAGGCAAGCAGAAATATATGTATGCGGCAGAAAAATGTGGTTTGTTTTTATTATTTAAGTTTTGGTAATCCATGAACAAAAGCCAACTTCTGCAACTAATTTTAAATATAGGCGCGAAAAAGATGGGCTTTTATCAGCAATGACAGATGGTATGCACCGTTCCAATAATCGAACTCCATCAACCGTTTCTGAATAAGATGAATTTAATTTCTTGAAGGCTGCCTTAAGCTTTGATTTACCACCACAACCTTCAAAACTTTCCATCGCTCCTTCAACTTCTAGGCTTTCTGTTGCCAAAACATTTTCTTCTGCAAGTATCCAATTTTCGATCATTCTGTCAGCAACATGAATCGAGATTTGGCATCCTGGTGCGACGCCAAACAATCTATCAAGAATTAATTGCTCTAACTCTTCAGCTGATTCAGCTCGACCTTCCCTGTCAATAATCACGAATATATCTCCCGGATTGTTGATTAAAGTAATTATCGTTTTAATCATAATTGCAATGCGTTCAATGGATACGCTATCGCCGTTAGAGAGTATTTTTCTAATTATCAAATGCTTCTTACATTGCCTTTCTAAAAATTTCTTTTCTAAGTCGCCCTCAACGATAAACACCATTTTTCCTTTAGGCATCCTCTAAGCCTCCAGACAAATAGTGAAACCCAAGTCCAAATCCGGATTCATTTATTAACTGCCGCAATTTTTGTGGGTTCTTAACTCTACGTGCATATGTGCGTCCGTTAATTATTGAAACAACTACCACCTCTTCAGGCTCTGCTGAATTCAAAATCGTTTCACTATGTGAGGACATTAACAAGAGTGAATGATTTTGAGTTTGATCTCTTGCAATCTTTACAGCCTCACGCTGAATTGAGGGGTGTATAAAATTCTCTGGCTCCTCAATTGCCAGAATTGAGTCATTTGTAAATATGGCAGTGACTAGCGACATCCATTTTAAAGTCCCATCGGAAAGTGCAGCTAAAGGGATTTGGGGGCTATCTGTACCCTCCAAAGTAACTCGCACACGAATTGTGTTTTCAAATTGGTCATTAGTTACTGACAATTTGGTCATGGTTGGATAAGCCAATCGGAAAAACTCCGTTAACCGATCCAATTTAATTCGGGGATTGAATGGAACTTCATTCTGACGGTAAAGTAATCCAATACGTTTTGGAGTTTTTGTTCTACTTCGTTTTAATGCCAATAGGCTGGCATAGAGACCGGATCCATCAGGATAAATACCTGGTGATTTTGCCGAGTCTTCAGGCAATCTAATTTGTGATGGATGTGGGTTAAAAACAATACTTTTTTGGAAGTCCCTGAAAAACGGCAAGCCGAACGAGCGGGGCAAAAGCATGAAGCATGTTGTGATTATTGACGTCTCTGCATTTACTCGTTCTTCGATAAATTCAGATAACGTTTCTTTCTTTCGAGTTAAGAAACTCTTTAATTCCTCGTCAAATATTGGCGACGTAGTAATAGCGTGGACACATCTGACGGCGCCATCTGCAGTGCCAACAATTGAGATATCTATGCCCCACGTTCTTATGTTTTTAGCCTCAATTTTCTTGTCGCAAATATGCAACCGAAGGGTTTGTTCTGCGAAAAAAACGCTTTCACGATCATCTGAAAGTTCAATCGTAAATGAATACTCATAGTGTAATAATTTACCAATATCTTTATGAGTTTCCTTTTTTTCCTCAGGTAGATCATCCAATGCTGGTTCCACACAACCACGTATCTTCGATTTAATTTGAGAGTGGTATTTTTTCTCACCGTGCTTTCTAAATACAGTACCACTGCCACCCAAGTTGCCAACTGCTTGTGACAAGCTTAATAAAGAAGACTCGCAAACAAATCCCAAGAAACTAATAATGTTTGATTTGCCACTACCATTAGGGCCAATTAAAATATTTAGGCCGGATTTTAGTTCAAGTTTAAACTTGACTAATGATCTATAACCATCAACCTCAAGATAATTAAACATTGTGATTTCCCGTTTTGAACTAGCACATTAACTAGCACATTAACTGGTACATTAAATTGTAATGATTTCGTTATTTAAGCTAACTAGTTAGCACCCTAACTTTATTTCCTACCAACTAATCGACTGGCTAATAGGAGATAGCCCACGTTATTCCGACCAAAGTAGTGGTATTACCGCTTGCCCGCCGCAGTGACGATGCCGATTGTGCTGGACCACAATGCTGCCCAAACAATACATCCTCTCATATTTCCTCCCAAACAGAAACGGAGCAGGCACACTAACCCACTCTGAAATTACGGTCAATTTATTGATGTTATTACATCCAAAGCAATGGGACTCCCTGAACAACAGGGCATAAATAATTCATTTGCGACTACTTGGTTTTTAATTGTCGGAAAACAAAAACGCGCCTTGCGGCGCGTTCTCTTTAAGCAATTACAACTCTTACCCCTTGAGGCAGCTACTCATGAATGTTTCGCGCTCATCTTCTTTTCAGGGCTTGAGTTTTGCATCTGCATTACAAGTTTTTATTTTATTTTGGTGTGCCGTGTGGTGCATCATGGGCAGCAGCGGACTTTAGTTTATGACTTTTTTTCAGGCACTTGCTCATAAACGCTTTGCGGTCACTGCCTTTTAGTCCATCTGTTTTTGCTTCGGCATTACAGCCTTTTATTTTTTCTTGTTGCGCTCCCGCAAAAGCAGGCATAGCAGCAATCATTGCAAATCCAAAACAAACTAGCGAAATTATTTTTTTCATTATTTTAACTCCTTAAGTTGAGTGAAAATATGCGTTTCTCTGTGTCGCAGAAACAGGTGATTGTACTCTTGACTGCACCATGTTAAGGCAACTACCCGCGCAGACTAATCCCCCGCAAATATCACGCTGCCGAATAAGGCGGCGAACGCACCACGGAGAAGCCACATTTATCCGTCACTCTACGCAGCCCCTCCAGCCGCGACATGGCAAAATTGAACAGGTTGCATCACATCCCAATATTCATGGCGTGTTAAAATTTGGCATGAGTAAAGCCTTCACCAGAGAAACCGATTCCAATGAGGACGATGATGAATCGCAGCCTGCGCCGTTATTGCCAGTTGGGGTTAAAAATTACATCACGCCTGCGGGGTATCAGTGCCTTAAAGATGAGCTGGATAAACTGTGGCGTGTGGAGCGACCAGTATTGGTGCAAACCATTACCTGGGCGGCTTCTAATGGGGATCGTTCAGAAAATGGCGATTATATTTATGGCAAGAAACGCTTGCGCGAAATCGATAAACGCATTCGGTTTTTAGCCAAGCGGTTAGATCACGCCGAGGTGATAGACCCGGCCAAACGAGGCGCATGTGAGCAGATATTTTTTGGTGCGACGGTGACAGTTTGTCGACAGGATGGCGCAGAGTATGTGTATAGCATCGTCGGGGTGGATGAGGCAAACCCTGCACAGGGATTGATTAGCTGGGTCTCACCGCTGGCACGCGCGCTGCTCAAGGCGCGGGTGGAGGATGTGGTAACGTTGCAAGTTCCGAGCCCCACAAGGGGACAATGTGGTGCAGAAGAGTTGGAAGTCATCGAGGTAATTTATCGAGAGATTGTCCGCGCATAAAAATTAAACTACGTATACGCATACCAGATGGCTACTCGGCACATCATCTTTATTCCTGGCATCAACCCAAAACCCCCAGCAGACGAGCATCGTGCCTTGCTGTGGCGCACATTACTGGAGGGTGTGCGACGCGCTGATGTAAAGGCTGCCAATAATTTACAGACGCATTACGCGCAGTTTCATCTGGTGAGTTGGAATCAGCTTTTCTACCACGAACAGAAAGACATCAGCAAAGATATGCCGTGGGTGAAGGCGCTGCTGAGTAAGCCAGAAGCCATCGCGCAGGATATTCGGGATGCGAATGCGATCAGTATTAAAATAAATCGGGCGGCACTGAGGGTGGTCGATCAACGGCCGTTCCTGTTGCAACTGCTGCCTGAACGATCGCGCAAAATGGCACTAGATCTTGATCGCTATTTTAATAACACTGATCAAGTTGCCAGCAACATTCGAGATTTATTAAAACAAATATTGCAACCGCTGTTGGAACAAAATGAGCCTGTGCTAATCATCGGACATAGCATGGGCTCTATCATCGCCTACGATACTTTGTGGGAGATGTCGCAGCAACAGGTGCTATTGGGCAAGGTGGATTTTCTGACGTTGGGCAGCCCGCTCGGTATGCGTTATATTCAGCACAGATTATTGGGTTGGCAGAACGCGGGTTCGGAAAAGTATCCTCTCAACATACGCAAGTGGATAAACGTTGCCGCCGAGGGTGACCTTGCTGCTCTGAATGGCAATTTTAGTCACAGCTTTAAAGCAATGCTTGATCTGAAATTGCTGAAATCCATCGAAGATTACAACCACGGCGTATACAATTTTTTTCGCAACGAAGATGGGCTCAATAGCCACCGCTCATATGGCTATCTGGTTAATCCAGTGGTGGGACGGTTGATTGCAGATTGGTGGAGTGCCCCATAAAATTGCAACTAGAAAATTGCAACTAGAAAATAAATTTTAATTCAACACCGGAAACAAACCCTTCATCCCTCCAGCAATAAATTCTACCGATATGGCTACCAGTATTAATCCCATCAGTCGGGTAAATACATCAATGCCGATTTTCCCCAGGCTGCGCGCCACCCACGGCGCAATTAAAAAGGTCAGCCAAACGGTTAAGCTGAGCAAAATAATTTCCAGTCCCATGATTAAATAATGTTCAACTCCCTGCGCCTTGTTGGCGACCAATATCACGGCACTGATTGAACCAGGGCCGGCAAGCAATGGCGTGGATAGCGGCACAATGGCATGTGCAGGACTCATCCGGCTGCTGGCAAGATCGCCTAAAGTCGGCATCGATTCTCGAAGATTGCCGCTCAGCATTTTGAAGGCCAGCACCATCAGCAAGATGCCCCCTGCTACGCGAAATGAATGGATGCTGATGCCAAAAAATTCGAGCAGCGGTTGCCCGATTAACAACGCGACCAGCAATATTGCACAGACTGCGAGGGATGCAATGCGACCCACTTGAGCACGCTTTTGATCGGTCATGCCTGCGGTGAGCAGAATGATGATCGGGATGATGCCGATCGGATCAAGGATCGCGAACAGGCTGATAAAAATTTTTGCGTATTCAGTAAAATCGAGCATGGTCTTTTATGTCAGGGCTTCTGCCGTTCCAGAACCGCCGCAAAAAAACCATCGGTGTTGTGCATCTGCGGTGAAAGTTGCAGGTAGTTGTCGGCCTTCAACGGAATCTTTTGTTGCGCGAGTATCTCGCCCGCCGGGCGCAAAATAAAGTCCGGGTGTTGTGCCAAAAAATTTTCCACGATCGCCTGATTTTCTTGCGGTAAAAAACTACAGGTCGCATAAACCAAACGACCTCCCACTTTGAGCAGCTTGCTGGCAGCAGCCAATATAGCGGTTTGTTTGTGTGTTAATTCAATTACGCTCTGTGGTGATTGGCGAAATTTAATATCCGGGTTGCGGCGCAGTGTTCCTAATCCGCTACACGGCGAATCAATTAACACGCGATCAATTTTTCCGGCCAAACGTTTTACTTTGGTGTCATTTTCGTGCGCAATCAGTTGTGGGTGAAGATTGGAAAGCCCCGATCTTTTCAAGCGCGGCTTGAGATTAGCCAGTCTTTTTTCGGAAGTATCCCACGCATAAATACGTCCCTGAGAATTCATCATCGCGCCCAGCATCAGCGTTTTTCCACCGGAGCCAGCGCAGAAATCCACTACCATATCATTACGTTTAGGCGAGAGTAAAAACCCCAGTAACTGACTGCCTTCGTCCTGCACTTCAATTTTTCCGCTGAGAAAAAGCGGATGGCGAGTGAGTGAGGGTTTGTCTTTCAAGCGTATGCCGATAGGTGAATAGGGCGTGGCTTGTGCGTTCATGCCCTCGGCCAGCATGAGTTGTAAAACTTCATCGCGATTGGCGAGATGGGTGTTGACTCGTATATCCAATGCAGCGGGCTGTTGCATGGAGTGCCCTAATTCCAAAATAGTTTCGTCACTAATAGTTTTGTCACTGGTGATTTTGTCATTGGGCGTGGCATCAAGGGCAGACCCTACGCGCAAATGATCAATCACCCATTGCGGCAACTCGGCTTGAATAGCCAACGGCAATTCGGCAATGTTGATGCCTTTGACTTGCTTTAACCAGTCCGCCTCATCACGCTTAAGCAGTGGTGTGATTTCGCGTAAATTATAGCCGCTGAATTTTGTCCAGTAGGCCAGCACGACGCGACGCGGTGTCGCACCCGCCGAGGACTCTCCGGCAGGATTGTTCATCGTGCAGGCATGTTCCAAAAATAAAAGGTGGCGCAGCACGCCAAACATAGTTTCAGCAACCAAGGCACGCTCGTTGGAACCGATGCGCTCCTGCTGAAAAAAATACCGTAGCGTGCTGTCGGCAGGATGCTCAAGTGGTAGCACCAGTCGCAATGCGTGGGTGACGAGGTCAAGCCGGTATTCAGTAAGTAGCATGTAATTCCAATTCCCGATAAAAACGATCACTGTGTTGGCTGCGTCTTCGGCTCCTAGCCGTACTCAAATGTACTGTCTTCGTCGCCTCATCCTTGCCGCCTTGTGCTCCTTTTTATCGGAAAC
>JAKFXW010000251.1 GCA_021731185.1 Gallionellaceae bacterium | reverse complement strand
ATATCGATCCGGGCCAACACGAACCATAAGCATCGCATCTTGCACACCGACAAACATGTGTCCGTAGCTCGTGAATGCGAGTCCGCCAAACATTCGTCGCTCGATGATTCCCTGTCGATCTGACAAAAATTCCCTAATTCTTTGCGCTAACCCAGGATCAAACGCCATAGTGTGCCGCCTTACGAAAAAAGTTAAACAGCCCGATGTGGTCGGGTTCGCTTGAATGAGGGGTTAGGTGAGTCGGGAACTGGCATCAGAATTGGCATCATACTCAAAAAAGCGTACAGAATTTTTACCCGATTGTTTTACTTGGTACATTAATGCGTCAGCTATTTGAATCGCTTGGTCAGGACTGATGATGGGTGTTTGAAAGACGACAACACCAATACTGAACCCTATGGGCCAATTATTAGATTTAGCAAGTTCAATAAGATCCAAATGAAGCTTCGTGAAATAGATTTGAGCGCCAGAATAGCTTGTTTCTGGAAGCAGAATAGAAAACTCATCCCCATCAAGGCGAGCGCAAACATCTGAAGCACGAAGCCGTTTACTAAGAGCATCGGCAACAGCTTTTAGTACTTGGTCACCAATACTATGGCCAAGGGAGTCGTTAACACCTTTGAAACCATCTAGATCCATATAAGCCATAGTCACTGGGCGTTTATTGCGGATGGATAGAAAGAAATGGGTATCACATCTGCTTTTGAATGTCCGAGCATTGAGAATGCCTGTAAGCCCATCAAGTTCAGCCAGTGATGCCTGATATTCGAGGGAATCCATAAGACGGCCAAGTAGAGCTACGACGATTAAAAAAATGCCAAGGCGAACAAATGCGTTCCAAAAAGGGAAGGCTATATGGCTGTATATATGACCAGTAGTGTAGTCGACTCCTAGCCAAGTCACGGCCGAGAGAATAGATACAAGATACCCGAACTTCTTTCCTAAATACCACGCAGAAAATAATACAGGTATGATGTAGAAAATGGAAAATGAAATTTCATAGCCAGTTAGGTGATCCGCCATACCGATAACTGCGACGAGTAAAAACGAGATCGCCATCTTTCGACCTCGTGGTTGAGTGGAAATCCATTTGTCTGATTCGATAAGCATGCTTGATATCCTTTGGGAATCGTCTAATATTTGAATTCACCAGCCTGCACGGCAAAGCCTTATGAATTGACTTGATTCGTGGACAATCACGTGGCGAACTCCGGCAGGGCGATACGATATGGCTTCTTAATATTCAGCCTTCGGAAGTCGTGGCAACGGTATCTCTTGGTTGGGTAGTAGGACGGTGTCCGGTTGACCGCAGGGTTGGGCGGCAATTGGTTCACTCAAGAGGCCGTAGTTGAAGTTGTCGTTCGATGCTTTTGACCCGCCTATTGACCTCTTCGATGTGAGAAGCGGCCGTTTCACCTGTTTCATGCAAGTACGTTGTGAGGCCGCGCAGATCAACAGCGGCTCTGTCAATGTTCTTAATGGGTAAGACAAATTTCTGGGGCAGGAATCTATAGAAAGGAATCGCGTCGGCTTTGGTCAACAGGTCACACGAATTTCTCATGATCGCGTCGTAAACCTTGTCGGATCGCTCTTTGTCGCGTGAAATGGGCGTGTGAATTATGGGCGCGTAATAAGCAAGATTAAATCGCACTTCGCCAATAGCCTTTCTAAGTTCCTGGATAGGCTCGATCAGAAACTTGGATAGGAGTTGTCCAATCACGAACAGAATGACGCCACCAAGGATGGTGGACGCAGAGGTCCATAGGATTTTTTCGAGGTCGCTCATGTTCTTGACGCCCAACGTAAAATGGATGGCAAAAACGCCGTATAAGCTGGCGGTTGATACCGCATAAACTCAGATATGGTCTCATATCCTTTTGATTTCAAATTTAGCCAGCATCCTAGCATGACTATAGTTCCTTTGAAAACCAACGTATCACCTAAGCCAACCCCAGCCTGTTTTGCTGTGTCAGAAATTGCTCAAGGGATGCAGCGCAAGGCGAAGCTTGGCGAGGAAGCGGAGTTGACTCAGGTGTCAATGAGCATTTCGAGCCGAGATTTAACATAGCGATGCGTCCTTTAGCATTTTAATGACACAGTAAAACTAATGCGCCTCATCCCAATTCCTCCCCACTTCCAGCGGCACTTTTATTCCGACACGCGACACATTGTCCCCTTGTGGGGCATTAATTAACAGCTTAAGCCGCAATTTGTTCGTAGGAAAATTCAGGAATGCCCGCACGCTCAGAGGCATGTTCCATTGTGATGGAGCAAATGTTCCCGAGTGTATCAACATCGAGAATGGTGTTCTCATCCAAGTCGCGGGTTTCAGAAATTTGAGCGGCACGAAACTCAATGTGTAGCGTGTCTGTATCAGCAAAGTATCTAATTTTCATGGCGTAAACCTTCGGTCAAAAAAAGCATTGTGAACCGTCTCTCCATCTGGGAGCAGGACGACGCGGAGGAAACGATTTTCCATTTCTGCAATTTGCACCCATCGGCGAATTCGTCCATCCGCTTGAACGTACTCTTTAAGCGGCGCATGAATTGCCATTTCAATCCACTCATCCTTGATGATGGCGCGATCTGGACGGGTGCGGACAAATAAAAAGTAGTGTGTGGACTTCACGCTCGGAATGTATCAGAACATGGCGGCGTGTCAACATTTGATGTGACAATATCAGCGAAAGAAATAAAAACTATCCAAGCCAACGCTCGTCAGTTTTACTGTGTCAGAAATTGCTCAAGGGATGCAGCGCAAGGCAAATCTTGGCGAGGAAGCGGAGTTGGCTCAGGTGTCTGCCGCTTCGCGCCCCCGCATTCCGAGCCAAGATTTAACGCTGCCAAAATTAAACGTGTAGCTCGCCGTTGAGCATTTTAATGACACAGTAAAATTAATGTGCCTCATCCCAATTTCTCCCCACCCCCAATCTCACTTCCAGCGGCACTTTTAATTGCGCGACTTTGCACATTAATTGCGGCAGATTTTCCCGCACTTTTTCCAACTCATCATCCGGCACTTCGAGTACGAGTTCGTCGTGCACTTGCATAATGAGCAGTGTTTTTAATTTCTCATGCGTCAACCAATTTTGCACAGCGATCATGGCGAGTTTGATGAGATCGGCGGCGGTGCCTTGCATGGGGGCGTTGATGGCGGCGCGTTCGGCGGCCTGGCGGCGCATGCCGTTGCCGCCATTTATTTCCGGTAGCCACAGGCGGCGGCCATACACGGTTTCGACGTAGCCATTATTTTTCGCTAACGTGCGCGTGCGCTGCATGTAATCGGCCACGCCGGGATAGCGGGCAAAATAACGATCAATGTATTGTTTGGCGGCATCGCGTTCGATGTTGAGTTGCGCGGCTAAACCAAACACCGACATGCCGTAGATCAAGCCAAAATTTATTACCTTGGCATAGCGACGTTGTTCGCTGCTGACGCTGTCCGGCGCGATGGAAAAAATTTCCGCAGCGGTGGCGCGATGAATGTCTTCACCATTAGCAAAGGCGCGCAGCAAGCCCGCGTCGTCGGACAAATGCGCCATGATGCGTAGCTCAATTTGCGAATAATCTGCCGACACGAAATGGCTACCAGTCGGCGCGATAAACGCTTCGCGAATGCGACGACCCTCAGCGGTGCGGATGGGAATGTTTTGTAAATTTGGATCATTGGAAGCGAGCCGCCCGGTGACTGCGGTGGCTTGCGAATAGTTGGTATGCACGCGCCCCGTGCGACGGTTCACCATTAGCGGCAGCTTGTCGGTGTAGGTGGATTTCAGTTTTGCCATGCCGCGATATTCCAGCAAAATTTTGGGCAGGGGGTAATCCAAGGCTAATTCCTGCAACACGTCTTCGTCGGTAGAGGGCGTGCCGCCGGGCGTTTTTTTCTTGACGGGCAAACCGAGTTTATCGAATAAAATTTCCTGGATTTGTTTGGGCGAATTCAAATTAAACGGTTGCCCCGCTGCTGCGTGAGCCTGTGCTTCAATGGCTAATAATCGCTCGCCCAACTCGCGACTTTGCACAGCCAGCATGGTGCTATCCAGCAGTACGCCGTTGCGTTCCATCACAAACAGCACGTGTCGAGCGGGCAATTCTATTTCTCTGTATACCGCATCCAGCTTGCCTTGCGCTTTGAGTTGCGGGGACAAGGTTTGATGCAGTTGCAGGGTGATGTCGGCATCTTCGGCGGCGTAGCGCGTGGCTGTGGCCAGATCGACCTGGTCAAAAGAAATTTGCTTGGCACCTTTGCCCACCACTTCGGCATAGCTGATGGTTTTAATGTTGAGATGCCGGTGCGCGAGGTTGTCCATGTCGTGCGGTCGGTGGCTTTCCAGCACGTAAGACTGCAGCAGGGTGTCTTCTGCCACGCCCGCTAAATGAATGCCGTGGTTGGCAAATATATGTTGATCATATTTAAGATTTTGTCCGAGCTTTTTGTGCTGCGAGCTTTCCAACCAGGGGCGTAATTTCTGTAGCGCATGTTCGCGCTGGAGTTGCTCGGGCGCGCCCGGGTAATGGTGCGCCAACGGCAAATATGCAGCATGGTGAGGTGTTATGGAAAACGAAATGCCGACCAGTTGCGCGTTCATCACATCCAGGCCAGTGGTTTCGGTATCGACACAGACCAGTTCAGCCTGCATCATTTTGTTTAGCCAGCCATCCAGTTGAGCTTCGGTGGTAAGTGTTTCGTAATGTGCATTTGCGGTGTTGGATAGTGCCACCATCGGTGCATCATGCTGTTCATTGCTACCCCTGTTTTTTTCCGGCATGGACGCAGGATATGCATTTTGTTCAGTGGAATTGTTTTGCGTTGCCGCATTGTTCAGTTCGCGCAACCAGCTTTTAAACCCGCATCGTTCGTAGATATTTCGCAACTGCGCTGCATCATGCGGCGGCGGTTGCAGCGCATCAAAATGCACGGGCAGTGCGACATTGCATTTCACGGTGACCAGCCTGCGGCCTTGCGGCAACCACTCCAGCGCATCACGCAAATTTTGCCCGACTACGCCGCCAATTTCCTGCGCGTGCAGCATCACATTGTCCAAGGAACCATATTGCTCCAGCCATTTCAGCGCGGTTTTCGGCCCGACTTTTGCCACGCCCGGCACGTTGTCCACGGTGTCGCCGATTAAGCTGAGGTAGTCCACAATTTGCTCGGGGCGCACGCCAAACTTGGCTAACACGCCCGCTTCATCCAGCGTTTCATCGGTCATGGTGTTGACTAATTTCACCGAGGCGTTGACCAGTTGCGTTAAATCTTTATCGCCCGTGGAAATAATGCAGCGCGCCCCGCCATGTGTCGCGCCGCTCGCCAGCGTGCCAATGACATCGTCGGCCTCCACGCCATCTATCATCAGCACATTCCAACCAGAGGCGGAAATGGCTTGATGCAGGGGTTCGATTTGTGCGGCTAAATCAGTGGGCATGGGCGGGCGATGTGCTTTATATTGCGGATACCATTCGTCGCGAAAAGTTTTGCCTTTTGCGTCAAACACACACGCGTTATAATCCGCTGGGTAATTGGCAATGGCGCGACGCAACATATTGAGCACGCCGTAGATTGCGCCAGTGGGCAAACCGTGCGGGCTACGCAAATCAGGTAGCGCATGAAATGCGCGATACAGGTAAGATGAGCCATCGACTAATAAAAGCGTTTTAGGTGACTGAGTTGACGTGTCTGGCTTGATTGTCATTTTGGTTTAATTGTCATTTTGGGTTAATTATCACTCATTTAATTATTATTCAGGCTCACTATCATTTTCATTTTGGCATTTTAGTTTTTTCGGTTCGGCATTTCACATTGTCCCCTCATTGTCCCCTTGTGGGATGTGGGGCGCAGTTTTGCCGCTTATTAAAGGTTTTTCAGGTATGAGCAAACAATCCAAAATTCACCCCTCAAAAGCAGATGAAACATGGAACGCCAAAGAGGCCTGGCGCATGTTCGGCATTATGTCAGAATTCGTGGCAGCTACTAATCGCCTCATGGAGATTCAGCCTGCGGTCAGCATCTTTGGTAGCGCGCGCACTGCGCACACACACCCGTATTATAAAAAGTCCGAGGAAATTTCACGCCTTTTATCCGATGCCGGATTCTCGGTGATTTCAGGCGGCGGCCCCGGCATCATGGAGTCGGCCAATAAGGGCGCGTATTACGGCAAATCTCTCAGTGTCGGTTTGAATATTCAATTGCCGCACGAGCAACACAATAATGCTTATCAAAATGTCAGTCAGTCGTTCCGTTATTTTTTCGTGCGCAAAATCATGTTCGTGCGCTTTGCCAGCGCGTATGTGGTAATGCCCGGCGGGTTTGGCACGTTGGACGAATTGATGGAAGCACTTACACTGGTGCAAACGGGCAAGATACGATCGATCCCGATTATTTTAGTGGGCAAGGAATTTTGGGGTGGAATGCTGGATTGGTTTCGTCAGACTTTGCTGACCGAGGGCATGATTAGTCCGGATGATATGGATTTGATTCAATTGCTTGATGAACCGCAAGAAATTGTGGCTGCCATCTTCAAACACTATGAAACACGCGGCTTTGAGCTATCCGAGGCAGAACGCGAAATGCAGTTGAACCTTTAATTTAAGGATACTTCTTATTATGCGCGTTCTGTTTATTTTTCTATGCAGTTTGCTAAGCACTGTTGTGGTCGCCCAGACGGCACTACGGCCGGAGGTAAAATTGCAAGCACCCGGTTTGCCGCCGCCACCCAAGATGATTGAAAAGGTAGATGAAGATCTGGAACCGCAAATCACTATTATCCAACAAACGGATTTGACGATAGAAGAATATCGCTTAGGCGGTAAACTTTATATGATTAAAATCACGCCGAAAATAGGCAAGCCTTACTATATGGTGGATGAACTTGGTGACGGAAAATTCTCACGGCAAGAAGGGTTGGATTCCGGCTTACGTCCCCCTCGTTGGATCATTCATAAATTCTAATACGAGATTCCAATGGCAGTTTTTACCCGTGTTACCAAGGCAGAATTAAATGCCTGGCTAGAGGATTATGCGCTGGGTCCGGTGGTGGAAATGCAGGACATTGCGTCCGGCATCGAAAATACCAATTACTTCGTTACGATTCAAAATGCCCCACAAGGGGACAATGATCATTTTGTTTTGACCTTGTTTGAGAAGCTGGCCGCCAGCGAATTACCCTTTTATCTAAATCTCATGGCACATCTGGCGCAGCTGGGAGTGCCTTGTCCGCGGCCATTATTAGCTCAAGCAC
>JAKFXW010000025.1 GCA_021731185.1 Gallionellaceae bacterium | reverse complement strand
GGCATTTTCCATGCAGATTGTGCCGGATGTGCCGCTGGAAACTACCGATGTCAAAGTTGAGTGGTTGGTTACGGAACACGAAACAATTCATTGCGCAGACGCTTAATCTTACTGTGTCACAAAACGTTGAAGGGCGCATTGCGGCGTTAAAATATGGCTCAAAATGCTCATTTACTAAATGTAAACTCCGCTTTTTCGCCAGATTTTGCCTTGCACTGCATCCCTTGATCACTTTGTGACACAGTAAGATTTAAGCACTCAAATGCTCTGACACAAAAATGTATGCACGACCCAATAATTTTTAGATAAAGAAAGTTAGTGAATGGCAAATTTACCCGAAACGAATCCGCATATTGATCCCCAGGATGCTGACCAACAAGAAACGCAAGAATGGCTGGATGCAATCGATTCCGTTTTAGCCAGTGGTGGGCCGCAACGCGCCCATTTTCTAATTAGCCAGCTTATCCGCAAAGCGCGTTTGGCTGGCACTGATTTACCCATCAGCAGTACTACGCCTTATTTAAATACTATCCCGCTTGATCAAGAGCAGCGTTCCACTGGCAATCAGGATTTAGAGCATCGCATACGCGCACTCATGCGCTGGAACGCGATGGCAATTGTGTTGAATGCCAATCGCGAGTCGTCCGAGTTGGGCGGACACATTGCCAGCTTCGCTTCTGCCGCGACTTTATATGACGTAGGTTTCAATCATTTCTTTCGCGGAAAAACCGACGAACACGGTAGTGATCTGATTTATTTCCAAGGCCATTCTTCGCCCGGCATGTATGCGCGCGCCTTCCTCGAGGGTCGCATCAGCGAAGAGCAGATGTACAAATTCAGGCAGGAGGTCGATGGCGGCGGCCTGTCTTCTTATCCGCACCCGTGGCTGATGCCAGACTTCTGGCAGTTCCCCACGGTGTCGATGGGCTTGGGGCCGTTGATGGCGATTTATCAGGCGCGCTTCATGCGTTATCTGGAGCATCGCGGCATGGCCAGCACTGAGGGGCGCAAGGTGTGGGCGTTTCTTGGCGACGGCGAAACAGATGAACCGGAATCGTTGGGCGCAGTGTCGATGGCGGCGCGTGAAAAATTGGATAACCTGATTTTTGTAGTGAACTGTAATTTGCAACGTCTCGATGGTCCGGTGCGCGGCAATGGCAAAATTATTCAGGAATTAGAAGGCGTATTTCGCGGTGCAGGTTGGAATGTCATCAAGGTTATCTGGGGCGGGCAATGGGATAGGCTGTTAGCTAAAGACAAAACCGGCCTGCTGCTCAAGCGTATGGAGGAAGTGGTAGATGGCGAATATCAAACCTATAAATCCAAAAATGGCGCGTATGTGCGGCAATATTTCTTTGGCAAATACCCTGAATTATTAGCGTTGGTTGCAGATATGTCAGACGATGAAATCTGGCGACTCAATCGTGGCGGGCATGATTCACACAAAGTGTTTGCAGCCTACTCGGCAGCGGTCAAACATAAATGTCAACCTACCGTAATTCTGGCCAAGACCGTCAAAGGTTATGGCATGGGGGAGGCAGGCGAAGGGCAAAATATTACCCATCAACAAAAGAAAGTGGGTGAGGATGCGCTACGTAAATTCCGTGATCGTTTCAATATTCCGGTATCAGATGAACAGTTAAGCAGTCTGCCATTTTGCCGCTTGCCCGAGGGTGGTTTGGAAATGAATTATCTGAAGGAACGCGGACGCATCATGGGCACAATCCCGGTGCGTAAGCCTACTGCAGCACCTTTGCAAATACCCGGGCTGGATGTTTTTGATGTGCTGCTCAAAGGCACGGAAGGCCGCGAGATTTCTACTACGATGGCCTTTGTGCGACTGCTCGGCATACTGGTAAAAGATAAACATATAGGCAAGCATATTGTGCCCATCGTGCCGGATGAATCGCGCACTTTTGGTATGGAAGGTATGTTCAGGCAGCTTGGTATTTTCTCGCAGGTGGGGCAGTTATACACGCCGCAGGATGCTGACCAATTGATGTTTTATAAAGAAGAAAAAACCGGCCAGATTTTGCAGGAAGGCATTAACGAAGCTGGCGCAATGTCCTCATGGATAGCGGCGGCTACCGCATATGCCAACCACGGCGTGGCGATGATTCCGTTTTATATTTACTACTCCATGTTTGGTTTTCAACGTGTCGGCGACCTGGCCTGGGCAGCGGGTGATTTGCGCGCACGCGGTTTTCTGCTGGGTGGCACTGCCGGACGCACGACATTAAATGGCGAGGGCTTGCAGCATCAAGATGGGCACAGCCACCTGGTCGCAGCGACTATTCCTAATTGCGTTGCATACGATCCTGCTTTTGCCTATGAGCTGGCGGTGATTATTCAGGACGGGATGCGCCGCATGTATCAAGAGCAGGAAGATGTGTATTACTACATCACGGTGATGAATGAAAATTACGCACATCCGGCTATGCCTGCCAATGCGGAAGCAGGCATTATCAAAGGCATGTATCTGTTGAGTGAAGGGGGAAGGGGGAAGGGAGAAGGGAAAAAGCCTAAAGTGCAGTTGCTTGGTAGCGGCACGATTTTACGCGAGGTGATTGCCGCAGCAGAATTATTGGAAAAAGATTTTGATGTCACCTCTGACATCTGGAGCGTCACCAGCTTCAACGAATTGCGTCGCGACGGGCTGGATTGCGAGCGTTGGAATATGCTCAACCCAGAAGCTGCGCCGCGAGTAAGTTATGTCGAGCAAATGATGAAAGATCGCGCCGGCCCTATTATCGCCGCCACGGATTATATGAAAAGTTATGCCGATCAAATCCGCCCGTTCCTGCCATCCAACAATACACAACAAGCTCCTTACAAAGTGCTGGGTACGGATGGATTTGGTCGCTCGGACACACGCAAAAAACTGCGTCACTTTTTTGAGGTAAATCGTTATTTTGTTACGATTGCCGCGCTGAAATCCTTGGCTGAAGCGGGTGTAATCGCGAATAGCGAAGTCAGTCGTGCGATTAAGTTATACAACATAGCGCAAAATAAGCCCAACCCTACGACTATTTAATTCCAGTTCCCGATAAAAAGGAGCACAAGGCGGCAAGGATGAGGTGACGAAGACAGTACATTTGAGTACGGCTAGGAGCCGAAGACGAAGGTAACACAGTGATCGTTTTTATCGGGAATTGGAATAAGTAGGCAGGAGAATATATAGTGTCAAAAGAAATCAGACCCATCCATGTGCCGGACATCGGCGATTATAAGAATGTGCCCGTCATAGAAATCATGGTGCAAGTGGGAGATGCTGTTGCTGCTGAACAATCTTTGCTGACTCTGGAAACTGACAAGGCCACGATGGATGTGCCCGCGCCGTTTGCCGGAGTTGTCAAAGAAATAAAGGTGAAAGTGGGCGATGCCATCTCCACTGGCTCGCTGATTATGATGATGGAGAGTAGTGCCGCCGCCGCTGCCCTTGCACCAGCCAGCCAGCCGCCTCAAAGCACTGCCCCGGCTGCGCCACAAACACCCACTCAACCCGCGACTGTACTTGCTTCTGCCGCATCCAAGGTGGCAGCACCACTTTCGCTTGGTGAGCATTTCACAGGCAAGGCGCACGCCAGTCCCTCCAACAGAAAATTTGCACGTGAACTCGGGGTGGATTTATCTCGCGTTAAAGGCAGTGGCATAAAAGGCCGCGTCACAAAAAGTGACGTACAGAATTTTGTTAAAGCGGCACTCTCGCAGCCGCAAGGCGCAGGCGGGATGCTTGGTGGAATATCAGTTCTGGCGATGCCCGTTATAAATTTTGCCAAATTTGGCGAGATCGAAACCAAGCCGCTCTCACGTATCAAAAAAATCTCTGGTGCCAATTTACATCGCAACTGGGTGACCATTCCGCACATCACACAGCATGATGAAGCCGACATCACCGAGATGGAAATATTCCGCAAAAAATTGAATGAAGAGTATGCCGCGCAGGGCATAAAAATTACACCGCTGGCCTTCATACTCAAGGCTGTGGTGACCACGATGCAGCTATTCCCCGATTTCAATGCCTCGCTGGATGCCAGTGGCGAAAATTTAATCTTAAAAAAATATTTTCACATCGGTGTGGCGGTCGATACACCAGACGGATTAATGGTTCCGGTGGTGCGCGATGTGGAGCAGAAGGGTATAGCTCAACTCGCTAAAGAATTAGCTGAATTAAGCGCGAAAGCGCGGGATAAAAAACTCCCCGCCACAGAGATGCAAGGCGGATGCTTTTCTATTTCCAGCCTAGGTGGCATCGGCGGTACAGCCTTTACGCCGATCATCAACGCGCCAGAAGTAGCGATATTGGGCGTGTCTAAAGCCAGCATGAAACCAGTGTATATAGACAGCGCGTTTGTACCGCGCCTGATGTTGCCGCTGTCATTATCCTACGACCATCGCGTCATTGATGGCGCTTCCGCTGCACGCTTTACCACCCATCTGGCGCAGGTACTAACAGACGTGCGCCGTTTTGCTCTGTAAATGTTGACTCGTGCGCCGATAGGAATTTTTGGCGGTACGTTTGACCCGATTCATTTTGGGCATTTACGTTTGGCGCAGGAAGCGGTCGAGCAATGTAATTTAGCGTCTATCCATTTTATTCCCAGTGGCACACCGCCACATCGACCAACCCCTCATGCTGCCGCGCAACACCGCTTGAATATGGTACGGCTGGCGATTCAGGACAATAAAAAATTTGTGCTGGATGAGCGCGAAATTTTTCGCGCCGATCCTTGTTATACCGTAGACACGCTGACCGACTTGCGAAAAACCTACGGTGAGCAGCAGCCATTATGTTTGCTGCTGGGCAGCGATGCATTTTTGTTGCTGCACACTTGGCATAAGTGGGAAAAGTTATTCAATTTGGCGCATATCGTGGTGTTGCAAAGACCCGCTTACAATGTAGCGACTGATCTGGTCGCAACCTCTCCAGCGTTGCATCGCCGTTATCTGGCGCACGTTCAAGCATCCCCCGCTGCCCTGCTGGCTGCGCCTGCGGGGGTGATTTTGGTTATTGATAATCCTGCTTTTGAAATTTCTTCCTCGGATGTGCGGCAACGCTGCATGGCCGGAAAAAACCTGCACTATTTGCTCCCCGACGCAGTAGCCACTTATATTCAATCTAACAAACTATACAATTATGCTCAGCACTAAGAAAAAAATTAACGCCATCATCGCCGCACTGGAAGATGTTAAAGCTATGGATGTGATTACCATCGACACTCGAAAAAAGAGCCACTTGTTTGAATACATCATTATTGCCAGCGCCACGTCGACCCGACAAACTCGTGCGCTGGCAAATAATGTTTCCGTTGAGCTTAAAAAACTGGGCGCAGAAATTTTAGGGGTGGAAGGTGAAGATAGTGGCGAGTGGGTACTGGTCGATCTGGGCGAGGTGGTGGTGCATATCATGCAGCCTGCGGTGCGCGCTTATTACAATTTGGAAGAGTTGTGGAATATGCGTAGCCTGCCCAAAAAAGCAGCTGCTAAATCAGAATAAAATCCCGCGTATGAAATTTCCAAAATGAAACTATGGCTAATCGCGGTAGGGCACAAAATGCCCGCGTGGATCAGCACAGGATTTACCGAGTATGCCAAGCGTATGCCGCGCGAGGCAAAAATTGAGTTGCTCGAAATTAAACCAGAGTCGCGCACCAGCGGTAAAAGTACCATACAAATGATGGCGGCGGAGGCGCAGCGTATATTGGCAGCCATCCCGCCGAGTGCTCGGCGCATCGTGCTGGATGAACATGGCACAATGCTTTCCACCAAACAAATGGCGCAGCATATGCAGGAATGGCTGGGCAGCGGACACGATATTGCCTTTATTATTGGTGGAGCAGATGGTTTGCATGAGTCGGTCAAAAATAGCGCGCAACAAATGTTGGCACTTTCGCCCATGACCTTGCCGCATGGTTTGGTGCGGGTGTTGTTGGCTGAGCAGTTGTATCGGGCGCACAGCTTGTTGCACAATCATCCCTATCATCGGGAATAACCTATCATTTGGAATAAGTAATCGGAGATTTGGTATGGCTACGGTCGCACCCCAGCGTATTTATCTAACATCAAAAAGTCCTCGCCGACGTGAGTTACTTAAGCAGATCGGTGTGAATTTCGAAGTATTGCTGTTGCGCCTGCAATCTCGAATGGGGCACGATGTGGACGAAACGCCGCATGTAGGCGAAGGGCCGGAAGACTACGTGCAACGCGTTTGCCAGGAAAAAGTAGAGATGGGTTGGAAATCACTTAAATTTAGAAACCTACCAGTCGCCCCCGTTTTAGCAGCAGATACATGCGTGATACTGGACGAACAAATTGTTGGCAAACCTAAAAACCGCGAGCACGCAGCGGATATCTTACAATCCCTGTCCGGGCGGCAGCATCAGGTGCTCAGCGCGGTTGCGATCACTTTGGATGGACGCATGGAAATGCGTGTATCGACCAGCAAGGTCACGTTTGCCACGCTCAGCAAGGAACACATACGCAACTATCTTCTCACCAATGAATCGCTGGACAAGGCTGGCGCTTACGCCATACAAGGCTATGCAGCTGCATTTATAGTGCATCTGGAAGGCAGTTATTCTGGCGTAATGGGTTTGCCATTATTTGAAACGGCGGAGCTATTACAAAATTTTGGATACCCAATTTTATGAACTACAGGGTTTGATAAATGACACAGCATTATGAATGATGAAATTTTAATCAACGTTACGCCGCAGGAAACGCGCGTCGCTGTCATGCAGCGCGGCGCAGTGCAGGAATTGCACATTGAGCGTGGCAACCAGCTCGGACTACTGAGCAATGTGTATATGGGAAAAGTTAAGCGGGTCTTACCCGGCATGCAATCGGCATTTATCGACATTGGTTTGGAGCGCGCAGCCTTTTTGCATGTCGCGGACATTTGGGAAAATCAGCGCAATGGAGATGTCGCGCAACCGATAGAAAAAGTGTTATACGAAGGCCAAAGCTTGCTGGTGCAAGTTATCAAAGACCCCATCGGCAGCAAAGGTGCGCGGCTGTCCACGCAAATTAGTTTTGCCGGACGGCTACTGGTTTACTTACCGCAAGAAATACACATCGGCGTTTCGCAACGCATCGAAAATGAGACCGAACGTGAATTATTACGCAACAAATTGCAGCAGTTGCTCGGCGAAAATAGTCACGGTGGATACATCATTCGCACCTTAGCCGAAACCGCAACAGACAGTGAATTTTTGGCTGACATTACTTATTTAAATAAGCTGTGGGGAAAACTACAAGAGCGCACT
>JAKFXW010000024.1 GCA_021731185.1 Gallionellaceae bacterium | reverse complement strand
TTGACCGAGCCACTGACAGCAACCACCATGCCGTCTTGCAAATTAAGTGCAGTCTTGGGTGTGTCATCAATTAAAATAGTAGCGGCTGTATCATCATAGCGAACGCCATTTACAATGACGCTGCCCTTAGTCATTACGCCGTGCGACATACCGGTGCCACCTGCACCCCCTGCCAGCTGAGTGTTATCTCCACTGCAACCAGCCAAATACAACATTGCTAAAAAAACGAGTGCCGTTCTAAAAAAGTACGGATTGGTTTTCATGTTAAATTCCCCTTGATAATTGAGTGTTTATATTCCATTTTTTCAGTTCTTCCCATACACAGTTAAAAGGGTGAGTAGACCGTAGTAATCCACCATACCGACTTCACTATTTCATTTATGCCTACGATGTTCTGTGCGCTGACGCACATTAATATCACACTTAATTTTGTATATGTGCATTTGCATCGGTAATAACAACCAAGGGGATCAAGCCCACCAGTGCCATACCCAGGATCATCATTGCTACTTGCTTACTACTACTTGCTTACTATCGGAAAAATCATGCGTTAAGAGCTGACAGTTCGACACTTTCACATGCAAGCATTTCCCACGCAGTTGGAATATACGTGGTATTTTTTCCCACGTCAAGATATAATTCGCCCATGAATTCGCCCATGGATAAAATTTCACAGAATACGTCAACCACGCCTCCCCCCGCTTTGGTGAGGGCGTTGTTACATGCATTGCGTCCACTAATAAGGCTGTTGTTGAGTTATGGCGTGACCTACCCGTATTTAGCCAATCAGCTAAAAACCTTATATTTGAACGTGGCTACCCATGAGTTTCAATTAATTGCTCGTACCCACGGAGGGCGCGTTCAAATAGCGCGCTAATCCTTCCGCCCCTTGGCGCATCACTTGATCGTGATTCCATTTGAATATAGGCCGGGCGATAGGAGAAAGTAAATTGATCCAGCGTCGAGTAGAACGCACCGACCATTCATACCGTACTATTGTTTCCGGGGAATCATACGCAAAATACCAGCGGCCTGTACCTTCCAGATCCCCACGGGCCTGACCCTGCAAAAACTTGAACGGCTCTATATGGGTCACACACACATCAAAAGTCAGCCGATAAACTAAGTGGCTCTTCCAGGTAAAACGTAGTCGGTGACCTATTCCTATGGTGTCCCCGGCTTCCAGCTCCTCCACTTTTTCCACATTTCGCCACCACTGCGGCCAGTCCATGCTTCTGGAAATGGCGTCACAAACCTGGGGCAGAGGAGCTGTAATGCGCCAGGTGGTGACAAAATTGAATTCGGCCACGGGCTTCATTTATTGCTTGAAAAAATCGGGCGGGAATGTGGGATTGATCTGTAAATATTCAAATTCAACCACCTCTAAAATATTGCCCGTGACATCATGGCTGGACACTTTGATGGGAAAGACAGTGGATTGATCTACCCAAAGCTGAAAACGATGCACGCCCGCAGTAGAAAAATTATCTAACCCTTCAACAATGAGATGCAGCGCATTTTTTCCATTGATTGATACCGACTCGGCGAGGGTTGCTTTGCCGTGCTGCTGCAACGTCTGTACATTTTGATAGAGTGCGCCAAAATCTGAGCGATCAACGCGCTGTCCGGATGCGTTTCGAATTAAACGATTTTCTGGATTCAAAGTAAAAGCTGGAAAATGAGGGTAGCCGAGTGGCCATAGTCGAGCCACTTTGGAGTCGGGATCATAAATAATGACCGCACCTCCGAATGGTTGGATAAACTCTATGCGGACATGGCCGGGTCGCTTGAAGTAATAGCTTAATGTGTTGCTTTGAGATGAGTTAATTGTTACCTGATAACTGTCAATCTTGCGGTAACAATCAACCATGTATTGAATTGGGTCAGCGTGGCCAGATTCCAGCCGAGTTTCGGTAGGATTCAAATCACCTTCATCACTCGATACCTGTGGTGCAATTCCCCATAGTTCTCCCCGCATGACACCTCCCGGAAAAAATTATTGAATCACTTCGAACACGCCGTGCATACCTTTATCCTGCCCCTGTGGCTTTTGAAAAACAGGAATTTATTCTTGCAATAAACAATAAGAAGGAAATGAGCCCGTTGCGGTCAGTGTGAATGAGATAATTTTATTTCCGTATTCAGCGGCTCATCAATCATGATGCCAATCGTTACTGTTTGCCCTCCATATCAATGGTTACAACTAAAATTGCAGGGTATCGAACATTTTACTGTGACTGCTCACGGGTGTGCATCACTACGGGCATGACTATCGACTCGGCAAGATGTCCAAATTTTACGAATATATCTTAGCACGTGCAACGCTGTGTTACGTAAGCGATGCAGGTAGATTAATCAATGAAATTGTCGCGCGCCCCGCACTGTCTTTATTGCAATGGCAAGTGTCGCTCTGGCCACTGCTTATGCACGACAAATCCCCGCGTTTTTTCATGCCAAATATTTGCTTGGTCGCGTTGTAACGCCACCAGAAGCAGTGCTTCAGCGGTCGTTTTAAAGTGTTCAGTCAGTGTGTGGCACATCTCGGTATAGGTTTGAGCATCAGCATCTTGTGCTAACCGCACTGGAGCGAGCCAGCGCAGACGCGGCAAAATTACCCAACCCGTGTTTATTTTATGTTGCGGCAACGGCGTTTGTCCGTGACGTATCCACCAGCCGGATAAATGTGATGCTGAGACACCTGATAATTCAGTTGCACCAGGTAATTCAGTTGTACTAGGTAATTCAGTTGTACTAGGGGCTGTCGCGCTTGAACTTGCCGGATAGTTGGCTGGATAAAATAAATAGCCTTTGATAAAAGCTTGGGTTTTATCCAGCGTCACACCATCTGGTAAGGCTGCCAATCCGCTGGCTGTTTCGCCTAGGCGCAGTTGATGTTGAAAGATGCGGGCGAGTTTAAGGTCTAGTCTGTCATGTCCGCCGGGCCCTAAAAATGCCCCACATCCCACAAGGGGACAATCCCACAGGGGGACAATGTGAGGGGGCAATGTATTGGGTGTGGCAGGCCAAGATTCCTGTAAGGGCTCGGTTTGCAGATAAAACTTTACCGCAACTTCCCAGTGACTGGTGTAGTGCGCTGCCCCACAAGGGGACAATGTGCGAATTAATAAATCATATTCACCCACCGTGCGGCTGACGTTCATCACTTGTAAATTAGCGGCAATAATTTTTATGTCAGGGTGGTTGCTTAACCAGAATTTGATAAGCGTTTCAAAATAATGACCGAGACGGCGAGTGGGGCGGGCAGTAATAAATTGATGTAAGTCAGCAGGATTTTTATCCAACATATTGAGCCAGTCTGCTGAATTTTTTAATTGTTCAACGCACCAAGCATCACTTATAACATGCTCGGCATAGGGCGGATAGGCTGCATCAACCAGCCCTGGCGAACCGATGACCCACGCCAGATCGCGCACGGCGGGGTCATGTAGAGAGTGGATAATGGAGGAAATCAAAATGATTATTTGCTAACCGCAAATTAAAATTTTTGTCACAGATACCGCAGAGAAATCCGCACACGTATTATTTTAATGCCAGATTGTTCCCTCACCCTCGATCCCTCTCCCGGAGGGAGAGGGAAGACAAACCCTTCTCCTCCCGGGAGAAGGGTCGGGATGAGGGAGCAAGATTGATGGCTTAATAAATTAGATTAGAATAAGTAAGCATTTTTTGTAAGTAACACAGTATGGCAACGCAGTTTTAATTTTGAGAGATGCCCTTAGAGGGTGCGTTCCGCCGCTTGAATCGTATTCGCCAGCAACATGGTGATGGTCATGGGGCCGACCCCGCCGGGCACGGGAGTAATCCAGCCGGCAACTTTTTTTGCACTTTCAAAATCCACATCACCCACCAGCTTGCCATCGGGCAGGCGGTTAATGCCGACATCAATCACTGCCGCGCCCGGTTTAATCATGTCGCCGGTAATCATGTGCGGCTTGCCCGTTGCCACCACCAGAATATCGGCATTGCGGGTGTGGCTGGCGAGGTTCTGTGTTTTGGAGGTGCACAGTGTAACGGTGGCATTTTTATGCAACAGCATGAGCGCCATTGGCTTGCCGACAATGTTGCTGCGCCCCACTACCACCGCGTGCTTGCCTTCTATTGCGATGCCACATTTCTCCAGCAGCTTCATCGCCCCTGCCGGAGTGCAGGGTGGAAATTTGGAGTGACCAGAAACCAATGCACCAACATTGATTTGGTGAAAACCATCTACATCTTTATGTGGCGCGATGGCTTCTAAAATCTTGTTGCCATCAATGTGTTTAGGCACGGGTAACTGCACCAGCAGTCCGTGAATATGCGGCGCGGCATTCAGTTCAGTAATTTTTTCCAGCAGCGTCGCCTCGGGTGTGTTGGCGGGTAATGAGATGCGTTCGGAGTGTATGCCCATATCCGCGCAGGCTTTGACTTTGTTGCTGACATAAACTTTAGAGGCTGCATCCTCACCCACTATGATGACTGCCAGCCCCGGTGTGATGCCGCGCGCTTTTAAGGCATCGACCCGCAACTTCCACTCGGCGCGCACTTCCAGCGCGATGGCTTTGCCATCAATGATGCGGGATGTCATTTTTATTGCCAGCACTCATCTGATGAAATTTTTCAGTATTTTGATAATTTGATACCGCATCCAAAATTTCTCTGCGCGCCTCTTCGATACCAAACCAGCCCGTCACCTTGACCCATTTTTTCGGTTCCAGATCTTTATAGTGTTCAAAGAAATGAGTGATCTGTTGCAGAATAATTTCTGGGAAGTCAGTGTGACTTTTCACATTGCGATACATGGTCGAAAGTTTATCGACAGGCACGGCCAATATCTTGGCATCCCCGCCGCTTTCGTCTTCCATTTTTAGTACGCCTAATGGACGGCAGCGCACCACCACGCCTGGCAATAGCGCCACTGGCGTGATTACCAGCACATCGGCTGGATCACCATCATCTGACAGTGTGTGTGGAATGTAACCATAGTTGCACGGGTAGTGCATTGCTGTACTCATGAAGCGATCGACAAAAATCGCACCGGACTCTTTATCAACTTCATATTTGACGGGTGCGCCGTTCATGGGGATTTCGATGATGACATTGAAATCGTCGGGAATGCTTTTGCCGGATGGGACATCATTTAAGCTCATGGTGTATTGCCTTAGAAATAAAAAACGGGGGTAGGTGGTTAAGGAAAATGCGAATCGAGCGCGAATTATATCAGGCTACTTTCTATGCGGCGTAGTCTCGTTTAGTAATTAACTGAGGTCGGTTGCCCATATATGGATACGAACGGGTTTATGCAACCAGCCTTTTTCATAGAATTGGCGTTCAAATGCGACTGGTGATAAATGACTCGGTCGAGCCTGTTTGCGTTGTCGCTTATAAAATATTTCGATGTACTCAGTACATTGCTTGAATAGCCTCGGTGCGAGTTTTGAAACGTCGATAGTGCGCCAAGCGCAATCAAAGTAATCAATAGGTAAAGGTTTTTAACTTAGTTTTATTCTTCAGCGCGCTGGCGCATTCACATCACAAATTCTGAATTCAAAATTGCCGCGTTTGCGGTCGGCGAAATAATGTTCTAGCGACAGGCGCACCGGGCGAAAAGCCAGCTCATCCCAAGGTATGTCGCGCTCTTCAAACAGCTTCACTTCCAGACTTTCTACCCCAGATGAAAAATTCAGATCGAGTAGTTGGGCGCGAAATAATAGATGCACCTGATTGATGTGCGGCAGGTTGCACATGGTGTAGAGATCACCCAGGATCAGCCGCGCATTGGCTTCTTCCAGTGTTTCTCGGATGGCGGCAGCGGTCGTGGTTTCGCCATTTTCCATAAATCCTGCGGGCAGTGTCCAAAAGCCATAGCGCGGCTCAATGGCGCGGCGGCATAACAATATTCGCCCGTCCTGCCACTCTGGAATGGAGCCTATGACTAGCTTGGGGTTTTGATAATGGATGGTAGTGCAGGTGGTGCAGATGTAGCGTGGGCGATCATCGTCCGGCGGGAGTTTGAATTCAACGGGGGCGGCGCATTCAGAGCAGAATTTCATTCGGTGCGTCCTGAAGTGTGAGTGTGCTCGTAATTAGTAAGGACTACTTCCAGAATTGCCACCAATATTTTTTATTTTCGGGCGATTCTTTAGTAGAAGGTTTAATGCCATCTTTGACAATGTTTAAGTCCAGCACGCGTTGCGTGTCATCTCGCAAATCATTCATGCCCATCGCGGCATAGCTTTGTACCATGATTTGCAGGGCATCGCGCGTGGCAGGCGTTTGTGGAAACTTGGACAACACGCTGTTGGCGCGGTTGGTAGCAGCTACATACGCACCGCGCCGTAGATAATAACTGGCGATGCGAATTTCGTGGCGGGCGAGGGTGTTTATTAAATATTGCATTCGCAGCCTGGCATCCGGCGTGTATTTGCTATTGGGGAAGCGCGTGATTAAATCTTTGAATGCTTCGAAGGATTCGCGCAGTGATTGCGGATCACGTTCCGACATGCTGGGCTGAAAGGTTTCGCCAAACATGCCTAACTCATCATTAAAATTAACCAGCCCTTTCAGATAATAGGCATAGTCCACATGCGGATTGTTGGGGTACAGTTTAATGAATCGGTCGGCTGCGACCAGCGCGGATTCAAGTTCTTCATTCTTATAATAAGCGTAGGCAATTTCCAGTTGCGCCTGTTGCGCGTGCGAGCCGTAAGGGTAACGCGATTGCAGCGTCTCAAAAGCCTTGATGGCTTTTTCATAGCTCACATTATCCATCTGCGCTTTAGCTTCGTTAAAAAGCTCTGCGGCGGATTTACCTTTGGATGGATCCCCATCTAACGTGCTGCAAGCAGTCAGCGTGAGTGTTATTAGTATGAGTAGAGGAAATAAAGTTAAACTACGCAGCATGGATGAGTTCGAAGAAATAGCAGAGCTGGATTATACCGCAATCCCTCCCCCAAAATTATTGGCAGTTCCAAGCTTGCTTACCTTTGTTGTGCCGCGTGAATACGCCGGATTGCGGCTGGATCAGGCATTAGTCAAATTGTTACCGGAATATTCGCGTAGCCGTTTGCAAGCGTGGGTGGGGGAGGAGCAGGTCAAAATAGATGGTGCAATCGCCACGCCCAAATATAAAGTATGGGGTGGTGAAACCATCACGGTCATGCCGCAATCTGCACCTTCAGAGCAGCCGTATTTAGCGGAAGACATTGCGCTGAATATTTTATTTGAAGACGACAGTATTCTGGTCATTAATAAACCAGCGGGGTTGGTGGT
>JAKFXW010000067.1 GCA_021731185.1 Gallionellaceae bacterium | reverse complement strand
TAGGTGACGCATCTAGGCTGGTTACTGGCGGCGGCGGGATGCTTCGCGGGGCGCAGGCGGCATCTGCCATTCCTGGCGTGGCTGGCAAGGTCTTCGCCAGTCTGGCAAGCAACCCGACACAGCAACTTGGTGCGGCTACTGGCGCTGGACTGGCTGGTGGGTCTTCGCGTGAAGCGGGTGGAGATAGTTTGATGCAGGCTGGCGCATCGCTGCTTGGTGGTGTGGCTGGCGGCCTTACGCCTGGCGCGGTCAGTGGCGTGGTGAATGCTGGCAGGCGCATTTTGGCTCCCGCATTAACACCTCAACAAATCGACATTAAATTGACAGAAACGCTTGGCAAGGCGGGCGTAGATTACAGCAAATTATCGGGGAAATTGCAGAGCCAATTACGCGACGAACTCGCCGCATCGCTACAGGCCGGGAAGCAATTAGACCCACAGGCAGTATCACGACTGGCCGACTTCAAATCCGTGGGGGCAACGCCGACACGCGGAATGATCAGCCAAAACCCGGTACAGATTACTCGCGAAATGAATCTCGCCAAGGTTGGCGCGAACAGCGCAGATGACTCGCTGCATGGTATGGCGATGATCCAGAACCGCAACAATGCGCAGTTGATTGGGAACCTGAACGACTTGGGGGCTAACCGTGGCGATGTGCAGAGGGCTGGCGAAGCTGTTACAGGCTCCATCTTCGGCAAGCAGGCCGGGTTGCGCGGCTCAGAGCAGTCTTTGTGGGATACGGCTAAAGCATCCCCAGGCTACAAACAGCCCATCAGCGCGGGGGTGCTGAGCGACGTTAACGCAGCTTTGGATAGCGAGGGATTGATGCCCTTCATGAACCCAAAGATCAGCAATTACATCAAGGCGTTTCAGATGGGGCAGCCATTCACGCCACAGGCTTACAAGAACCTGCAATCCATGCTTTCCAATGAAGCGGCGAGGGGTGGCAATGAGGGTGCTGCGGCAGGTTTGGCGGCGCGAATTATGCGCGAAGGGGACTTAAAGCCCGCCGGATTCCAGGCTGGCGGCAATGCGCTGGTGGATCAAGGCATGGCGTCTGGTATGCGCGGGGTTGATGACGCCGCCACCGGCGCCATAGACGCGGTAAACGCGGCAAGACGCGCAACCCGTGCGGCTTATAGCTACGAGGATTCGTCCCCGTTGGTCAGGTCAGTTTTATCTGACGGGCGGACAAGCGACCCCATGCGGATAGCGCAAAGCTACATCATCGGCGGCACAGCCAAAGAAGCGAAGGATGTTATGCAACAAGTGGGACCGCAGGGCATAGCGCCTATAAAAGAGGCAATTCTAGGCCACTTGAAGGAAAAGGCGCTCAGCGGTGCTCCCGACGAAACCGGCAAATTCAGTCAGGCGGCATTCAACAGGGCCTTGAACGCAATAGGCAAAGACAAGCTGGCTTTGATTTTCTCGCCTGAAGAGCTCCACGCACTCAACACTAACGCCAGGGTGGCTTCTTTGATGATGTCGCAACCTGTTGGGTCAGCCGTAAATAACTCAAACAGCGGCGCACTACTGCTTGGGCGCGGCATGGATTTATTGAATAAAATCCCGGTAGTTGGCCCATTGGCTGGGCCTGCTATGAAAAACATCGAAGTTTCGTTGCGGCAACGGCAGGCTGCAAACTATCAGCCAGGACTACTCAAAATAGAGCCGAGGCCACCGCTGCTAAACGGCCTGTTACTGCCTGGCATGGTGGCAAGTGGCGGGCTACTTTCCCAGTAAGTGATTGATAGCTGACAAGACGCAAAGTGCGCCCAAATAACCTAAAAATATCGGATCAACATTCATTCATGCCATTTTGAATCTTTACCAAAATTTAAGCAATAAGGATCAACTATGCCAGTGCCGACTTTGATTAGCGAGCTATCCACAACGATAGCCAGCAACAGCCCTGCCGGATCAGAATCACCCGCCAGCCTGGACGATTACCAACGCGCCCATGCCGCTTTCATTGCGCAGCTACACGCCAACACTGTTGCTGCCCCCACAGTTATTGTCGCCTCTGCCACATCCACCGCTATCGGCGCGGCTGCGTCTGAGAACGTCGATATATCGGGCACAACCACGATTACTGGCTTCGGTACGATTGCCGAGGGGATTAATCGCAAGGGTAGGTTTACTGGAATATTGACGCTTACCCATAACGCAACTTCGCTGATTTTGCCAGGGGCTGCAAACATCACCACAGCGCCCGACGACCGTTACGAAGCACGAAGCCTTGGTGCGGGTAACTGGATTGTGACGAAGTATGAGAGGGCGAATGGGGGGGCTATTAACACTACTTTTAAAGTTGGCCCGGAGGCAATGCCCGCGTGGCCGTCCACCTGGCGCGGGGTCGATGTTGGCGCGCAAAATTCGATCGTCGAAGGATCGTCCGGAGTTTCCTATATTGTAAATAATTTGTGGTACGACGGCACATCGTGGCGGTACCGTGGCACCACTAACGCTACGATTATCGAATCGGCATTAGGCAGAATCCGTTTTTTAAACGCACCGTCGGGGACGGCTGATACAGTCGCGACAGTCACCGAACGACTCTCCGTATCAGATACCGGCGTCGTCACTTTCAACTCGAAAATCGCACGGCACGACGGGAATACGGTTCATGGGCGGCTTTTTGGGGACGGTAAGACGGCGCGGCTTCCTGCAGGGTGGACGTCGGTTAGAGCCAGTCTTGGTTTATACACGATCACCCATAACCTAAATACCAAGACTTACACGGTTATCCCAGGCACCGAGGAGAACTTCGCTGTTGCCCGCGCCCAGATTTTCAATAAAGGCCTAAATGATTTCCAGATTGGGACGACCTCAGGAACAAACGCTGCATCGACTGATATGATAAGTACGTTCATAATGATGATGGACTGAAGTGGATATCTGGAGCATCAATCATAAGGGGGCAGTCGATGTCATTATTGATGAAACGGCTTAAAGCAGCATGCAATACAAACGACGTGCAGGTGTCCGCCGTCGCCCTCATCACGGGCCTGACATTATTGGCGCTCATCGGCAGAGAGACATTGCCGCCCTGGCGAATCATGATCGGAGCAGCACTGTTCTGGCCGTGCGTGGCTTTCGTGTACAACCTGTTCGACCCAATACCGGAAAGAAAAAAATGATTGATCAGCAACTATTCAATATCGTGTTCGGCGTGGCCGGAGCGCTCGGCGGGTGGTGGATGAAGGCGATGTGGGATTCGCTGAAAGATTTGCAGGCAGCGGACAGAAGTCTTGCGCAAGAAGTGGGGAGTCTCCACATTCTGGTCGCGGGGAATTACGTGAGGACTGACACTTTTGAGAAAAGTTTCGGCGCGATATTTTCCAAGCTGGATCGAATCGAAGATAAGATAGACCTGAAGGCGGACAAGGTCATCCATGGATAGGATAAGAAAATACGCCGCTACTGTCACTGTAGAGGCCAACAGGCCGATCAGCATGCGCCGGTCGATGCAACTGGCGTGCATGATCCCTACACCGGCCAGGGCAACCAAGAACGGGGCAGTGATAGGCCGGGCGACACGCAATAAACGGTGGACTATTTCCGTGCTGTCTACGCGCCGAATGAAAGCGGCGACACGATTTTTGAAAATCATGTATGGGGATAAACGATGACGGGTGACGAGCAAGCAAAGTGGCTGGATGAAATTGCCGGGGCCGATGTGAATAGGATGTGAGCGCAATCCCCTAGATTTATCTATGGGGTGAGCGAATGCGCTTGACTATTTTGCTGTAACCTGTATATTGTCGGTATGGATAAGTTCAAGTCAAACAACAACATCGTATTTTCGAGCAAATATCATGTTGTTTGGTGCCCGAAGTATCGACGCAGCGTGATTGTTGGCGATGTGGAATTAAGGTTAAAGCAGATTGTCCGCGAGGTATGCGGCGAACTTGGGGCGGAAATAATCGAAATGGAAACGATGCCTGACCACATTCATTTGCTTGTCGAGGTTGACCCTCAGTTCGGGATTCATCGGCTTGTAAAACGCATTAAAGGGCGGTCATCAAGATTGCTGCGCCAAGAGTTCAAAAGCCTTAAATCCAGGCTTCCTACTCTGTGGACAAATAGCTACTTCGTATCGACCGTTGGCGGCGCACCGCTGGCTATCATCAAGCAATATATTGAGCAACAAAAAACAGCATGATCCAACATCAAATAAAACTCAGGCTCAACACTACAAAGGAAGCGCAGTTAAACGACTGGCTGTTCATGCTTACCGGGGTATGGAATTTCTCGGTGAGAAAAATAGAGCAGGATGCGAAAGACGGTATTTATTACACGGCACTCGGCTTCCAGAACATTCTAGCCGACCACGGCAAGAAGATCGGCATCCCAAGCCATACGGTACAGGGCATATTGTCACAAGCTCACACTGCGTGGTCGCGCTGTTTCAAGAAGATTGGTGGCAAGCCGAAGCTAAAGGGGAATCGCAATAAATTAAATTCCATTCCTTTCCCCGATCCCATCAAGTCGCTGGATGGAAACCACGTCAAGCTGCCTGGCGTTGGACTGATACGCTTCCACAAGCAGGATATACCGGAAGGCAAGGTCAAGTGCGGCCGCATTGTCAAACGCGCTTCCGGTTGGTATCTGTGCCTGTTCATCGACGCGGAGCGTGCGCCCATCGAACGCAAAGCCGATGGTGCAATCGGTATCGACCCCGGCTTCAAAGATTTGATCGTGACTTCGGACGGCGAGAAGATGCCGCACCCGAAGGAGTTGCAAGCCTCAATCGTTCGGCTTGGCCAGGCGCAGCGCGGCATCAATCGCAAGCTCGTGGCACGGCTGCATGAGCGCATCAAAAACCAGCGCAAGGACAGGAATCACAAGCTGTCTTTGCGCTTGGTACAGGAAAATTCACTGATCGTTTTCTCCAAGGACAATATCAGGGGCATAGCAAAGAAGTTTGGTAAATCTGTGGCCTCAAGCGGCCACGCGCAGCTTCGCAGTCAACTCGCGTACAAGGGCCTTGCGGGCGGCACGCGATATGTAGAAGTGGCGAGCAGGAACTCCACCAAGACGTGTTCTGCCTGCGGGTGCCTGTCTGGGCCTTCAGGACTAGCCATGCTTGCAGTGAGAGAGTGGACGTGTACGAGTTGTGGAACTCACCATGACCGCGATTGCAATGCGGCCATAAACACGCTGGTCTCGGGGCTGGTGCAGCCCTCGATGCAGGAGTTACGCCATGTCGCGTGACGACTCCCGGAATCCCCCGGATTTATCCGTGGGGAGGTTCAATGGACTGCGCAAGATTATGCTGAGGCTCGAAGATATGCCGGACTCGCCCGAGGTGGCAGAGTTGCACTCTCTCGCTACGGACAGCATGTACTCTCTGTGTGGCGCTGGCGGAGATTATTGACTTTTTTAAAATGGTATCCACATGATTAATAGCCGCAGCATATCAGACCTATCCCCACGCGTCGCATCCATGGCGCGTGAGTTTATTGCGAAGTGCGCCGCTGATGGAATCGACGTAATCATCACATCGACTTATCGGGACGCCGAATCACAGGCCGCTTTGTATGCGCAGGGCCGCACTGCTCCAGGTAAGCGGGTGACGAATGCAAAGGCCGGTCAGTCTTACCACAATTACCGATGCGCCTTTGACTTTGTGCCCATCGTAAATGGTAAGGCCGCGTGGAATGACTCCGCGCTTTTCGAGCGGTGCGGAAAGATCGCTGAATCCGTCGGTCTCGAATGGGCCGGGCGTTGGACTCGTTTTCGTGAGGCCGCTCATTGCCAATACACGGGCGGCTTGACGATGGCGCAGCTACAGGCTGGGGAGAAGATTGCATGAGCTTTCGTGACCTCTATACAGACGTGGCGACAGGGCAGACCAGCTTGAGCAAGATCGGCGCAGCGGTAGGGTATGCTTCGCTGGCGTGGGCCTTTTGCGTAGACGCCGCCGCCGGGGGATTGACGGACATGAAGATGTTGGCATACGGTGCAATCATGATCGGCAGTGCGACGGCATCGAAGATTGTGTCGATGAAGTACAGTATACCAGAGGCCGACAAATGAGCATGCTTACGCTCATCATCCCGCCGCAATACCGATTGCTTGCCGGTGCCGCTGCTGTGGCCGTGGCAATGGCTGTGTCGGCCTATAGCGGGTGGTACGCGCAGGGTCTCGCAAAAGACGCAGTGATATCCGGCATGAAGGCCGCAGCAGCCGACACACGGGCCGCTCAGGCCGTCGCTGCTCTCGCAGACATGGCAATATCAACCCGACGCATCAATGACGCCGCCACGCGCCTGATATCGGCGCAAGATGCACTTGGAGGGAAAATTGAAAACATTAAAACGAATTTTGGCCGCGCTACAAAATTGGTGCCTCTTGTCGCTGGCTGTCGTCCTGATGATGAGCGGGTGCGCCTCCTCTCCGCCGCAGTTGATGCGGCCAACGCCGCCCGTGCTGGACAGCCGGTTGAAAGCGCCGTGCCCTCCAGTAGATAAACCCGCACCAGGCTATGACGCATGGGGGGAGTGGGCAATTGATCTGCTCGGAAAGTACGGCCGGTGTGCCGCCCAAGTGCGGGAGCTGAATGCCGCATGGCCGAAATGAGACCGCGCCATTACGCTGCCGATATCTGCCAGATAAAAGATAGGGCGGGGCGAAGGGCGGCGCTCGAAAAAGTACCAGAGCACCTACGTGCAATGGTCAGAAGTCACGTCCAGATCGCTTTTGCTAAGACGCGCGAACTCCGCCTTTAGCTCACGCAGCATAAGCATCATCATTTTCTGTTCGTCCACCGGCCTATCATCATCCTCGGCCATGATTTCAATCTGAGAAAAAATCAACTCAAGCATTCTCGACATTGCTATTACCTCTTGGTGCGAATTTGTGGACGTACCCGTTAAACGGGAGGCCATAAAGATCATCAAAAAAATTGACCATTTCATCTATGCTGCCGAATCCATCATCATTTGCAAATTTGCTGGCGGCATCATCTGATAGCACTGCGCCATCGACGATAATCATATCGCAGCCCGGCGAGCGTCGATAAACCAAAACCCTATCAACCGACAGTATTACTCTTATCCCAATAAGCCTGCATTTTTTAGTACGAAGACCAGTGTACAGATAGGCCATGTCGCCCACTTTAGCGCGCTTGGACGTTTTGCGAATCGTTTGATTTTTTTCCCCGCGCTTAATGGCGGCGACAAATCTTTCTTTAAAATTGTATGTCGGCATTATATTATCCCTCAATTATTTTAATCATCGTCATTTGTCCTCCGCAATCGCTGCCGAACATCATCAAGAAGCGTCATCTCATCAACCC
>JAKFXW010000181.1 GCA_021731185.1 Gallionellaceae bacterium | reverse complement strand
GATGACGGGCATGAATGTGGTCGGGGACTTATTTGGCGCAGGCAAAATGTTTTTACCACAAGTGGTTAAGTCTGCGCGAGTGATGAAGCAGGCCGTCGCACATTTAGTACCGTTTATCGAGGCCGAAAAATTACGTTCTGGCGACAACAAAACCAAGGGAAAAATTGTCATTGCCACCGTTAAAGGTGATGTGCATGATATCGGCAAAAATATTGTCACGGTTGTTTTGCAGTGTAACAATTTTGAGGTAATCAACATGGGCGTGATGATGCCGTGCCAGCAGATTTTGGACACGGCGCGTGAGCATAAAGTCGACATCATTGGCTTGTCCGGACTGATTACTCCGTCGCTGGAAGAAATGGCGCACGTTGCTAAAGAGATGGAGCGGCAAGGTTTTAAAATTCCGCTGTTAATCGGCGGTGCAACCACTTCGCGCATCCATACAGCAGTTAAAATTGAGCCCAACTATCCGAGCGGTACAACAGTGTATGTTACCGATGCGTCGCGTGCAGTGGGGGTGTGCAATAATTTATTGAGCAACACATTAAGTGATAAATATGTCGCTGACCTCAAAGCTGAGTACACCAAAGCGCGCCAACAACACGCCAATAAAAAAGGGCAGGGTGCGCGCTATAGCATCGCCGATGCGCGTGCGCATGGCTTAAAAACGGATTGGAAAAATTACACGCCGCCCAAACCCAAGCTGCTCGGAGTGCGCGAATTACGAAATTATTCTTTGCAAGAAATCAGCGCGTACATTGATTGGACTCCGTTCTTTCAAACTTGGGAATTGTCTGGGCGTTACCCGAAAATTTTGCAGGATGAAATGGTCGGCGAAGCCGCGACGAATTTATTTAAAGACGCACAAGCCATGCTCAAGAAAATTATCGAAGGGCAATGGTTGAAGGCCAATGCGGTGTATGGTTTATTTCCGGCCAACAGCGTCAACAGTGACGATATTGAAATTTTTACTGACGAGTCACGCAGCAAAATTGCCATGACCTGGCACAACATGCGCCAGCAAATGGTCAAGCCAGAAGATAAGCCAAATTTGTGTCTGGCCGATTTTGTTGCGCCTAAAAATATAAGTGTGCCAGATTATATCGGCGCGTTCGCGGTCACAGCAGGTATCGGCATTGAGGAGCGTGTAGCAGCGTATGAAAAAAATCATGATGATTACAACAGCATCATGCTAAAAGCCTTGGCGGATCGGCTAGCCGAAGCCTTCGCCGAACTGTTGCACGCCCGTGTGCGGCGCGAATTCTGGGGCTACGCTTCCGATGAAAATTTGAGCAACGATGAGTTGATCGATGAAAAATATCGTGGTATCCGCCCGGCGCCTGGCTATCCCGCCTGTCCCGATCACACTGAAAAAGCCGGGTTGTTTGAGCTGTTGGATGTGCCGCGCCGTGCGAAAATAATCCTCACCGAAAGCTATGCCATGTTACCCACCGCTGCAGTCAGCGGATTTTATTTCTCTCACCCGCAAGCGCAATATTTTGCCAGTGCAAAAATAGATAAAGATCAGGTGGAAGATTACGCAAGACGCAAAGGTTGGACGCTGCAAGAAGCGGAGAGGTGGTTAGCACCAGTGCTGAACTACGATAATTAGCTGTGTTCATTATTTCTTAGCTGGAGTAAATACCCATGTTGCAGCCATACGTATTAACTGCTGTATTATTGATCGCCTCCAACATATTTATGACCTTTGCGTGGTATGGGCATCTTAAAAATCTGAGCGCATCACCGTGGTATGTGGCAGCTTTAGTGAGTTGGAGCATCGCTTTTTTTGAATACCTATTAATGGTTCCTGCAAATCGTATAGGTTACGGCGCGATGAGTTTAGGCCAGCTCAAAATTATGCAGGAGGTCATCACGTTGGCCGTGTTTGTACCATTTTCACTCTGGTATATGAATCAACCTTTGAAGATGGATTATTTATATGCAGGGTTGTGCTTGTTGGGAGCGGTATATTTTATTTTTCGTAACGCATAAGGAGGCATCATGAAAAAACGTAATTTTGTATCACTGGCATTAATTTTAATTGCCAGTGTTTTTGTAACTACGGCTTGTTCAGAAAAGGCCGTTATTAAAATGGAGAGTCGTGGCATGAATGAATTAATTAAAACAGATGTCAAGTCGGGTGATGGTGCGGTAGCCAAGGCTGGACAAACGGTGATCGTGCACTACACTGGCTGGCTGTACGATGCTGCAACAGCTGACCACAAGGGCAAAAAATTTGATAGTTCGCGTGATCGCAATGAACCATTTGCTTTTCAATTGGGCGTAGGACAAGTCATCAAAGGTTGGGATCAAGGAGTAGATGGCATGAAAGTGGGCGGGCAGCGCACGCTGATTATTCCGGCAGAGATGGGTTATGGTGCGCGCGGGGCGGGCGGTGTAATTCCACCGAATGCAACACTATTATTTGATGTTGAGTTGCTGGGCGTGCGCTGAGTTTATAGAATGCGCCGCAAGTTTAGAGAGGCTGGTTTCCAGCCCTAACTCAAAACGAGAACAAGGCGGCAAGCGAGCAGCGACGAGACAGTACGAGGTTGTACGGCGAGAAGCCGCGCAGCGCAGACAACACAGTTATCGTGAAGCGTTAAGGCTGGAAATGCATATACATATATTAGGAATTTGTGGCACTTTCATGGGCGGCATTGCGGTGCTGGCCAAGCAAGCTGGCTATCGCGTGACGGGTTGCGATGCCAACGTTTATCCGCCGATGAGCACGCAATTAGAAGCACAAGGTATCGAGCTAATCGAGGGATTTGACCCTACCCAACTGATGTTGAGTGCGGATATTTATGTCATTGGGAATGTGGTGTCGCGCGGCAACCCATTGATGGAAGCAATTTTAAATCGCAACCTACCCTATATCTCCGGGCCCCAATGGCTATCGCAAAATCTGCTGCATGACAAATGGGTGCTGGCTGTGGCAGGTACACATGGTAAAACTACTACCGCTTCAATGTTAGCGTGGATACTGGAATACGCGGGTATGCAACCGGGATTTTTAATTGGCGGCGTGCCGCAAAATTTTGGTGTGTCAGCGCGACTATCCACCTCTCAATCCTCACCTGATGGAAGTGAAGGTTATGCAGGCGGATTTTTTGTCATTGAAGCAGATGAATACGACACAGCATTTTTCGATAAGCGTTCTAAGTTTGTTCATTACCATCCGCGCACGGTGATACTCAATAATCTGGAATTCGATCACGCCGATATTTTCCCTGATTTAGCCGCCATCGAAATGCAGTTTCACCATCTGGTACGTACCATTCCCGGACATGGCTTAATTGTGAGTAATGGGCGCGAAGCATCCTTGCAAAGGGTGTTGGAGCGTGGCTGCTGGACACCGATTGAGAAATTTTGTGAAAAATTTGACAACGCGCAAGGTTGGAATATAGGCCAGGCGGACCTCATCACTTTGAATGGTCAGCCGCAAGGCACGCTGCACTGGGATTTACTCGGTGAGCATAATCGTATGAATGCGCTGGCAGCCATTGCTGCTGCACGGCACGTGGGAGTGTCAGTGAAGCATACGTTGGATGCATTAACTGAATTTAAAAATGTTAAGCGACGCATGGAAGTGCGCGGGATTATTAAAGACATCACCATCTATGATGATTTCGCACACCATCCCACCGCTATTTCTACCACCCTGCAAGGCCTGCGTGATAAGGTGGGTGCGGCGCGCATACTGGCAGTGCTGGAACCACGTTCCAATACCATGAAGCTGGGTGTGATGAAAGATGCGCTGCCACAAAGTTTGCAAGCTGCCGATCAGGTATTTTGTTACAGCGCGGGGTTGGGTTGGGATGCACGAGCCGTGCTCGCGTCTTTGGGTAACAAACTTAATGTATCCGATGACCTGCCAGAATTAATTAGCTTGATTACTGACGCAGCATTGCCCGGAGATCATATACTCATCATGAGCAACGGCAGTTTTGGTGGCATACATGAAAAAATATTGCAGCAATTCAAATCCCGCAGTTAATTCCATTTTCTGATAAAAACAACACTCATACTTCGCATCTAACCCAACGCTACAAAAGCGTATTTTTAGCTGTACTCAAATGTACTGTCTTCACTCGCAAGCACTAAAAGTACGCAATCCGCTATGGGCTCAAGTCCATGCGGAGTTGTCAGGGGTAGACCGTGGTTGTACCAAAAGCAGGCAATCCACTATCAGCAGGCTGGAGAGGTTTATGCCACCAGACAATTTCTGTGCTTCAAGCAATGTCTGCACCTCATGTTATGCCGATTCTAACGGTTAGCCAGGAATAACTTTTTGCGTTGGACTATCCGCATTTGCGCTCATGTAGAATACTTCATGCTTGCCAGTTTCGCGTTTGCCGCAGGTTTCACATTTGCGCGCCCGATCTTGTATAACCAGCCGTCCACGGGTAAATGTGGCGGGTGGATGACCAGTAGGCTGCCAGTATCCATCGGGTTGGGTGTATCCAGGATCTTCGCCCTTGGTGACGTTTTCCCAGGAGCCCCACACGTGATGATGATTGCGGAACAAATTCATAGTTATTGTGCCTATGTGATAAGGGGAAAGTGCAGTATATCGGTTTGCTATCAGCGCGTCATGCGCTTGTTGTGACTGAAGGGGGGGTAGTTTAGAATACCGCTCTCTAAAAGCAACCGAGGTTTACAACGTGCCATCTGAAGCGCTGGTAGAAATTCGCGATGTTAATTTCGCATATGGTCATCGCCCTATTCTCAAGGGTATGAATCTAACTTTTCCAAAAAATAAAGTAATCGCCATTATGGGCGGTAGCGGCTGCGGCAAAACTACGCTGCTGCGATTAATTGGTGGATCGATTAAGCCAACCAGTGGTTATGTGAAAATAGGCGGGCAGGTTATTCATGAGCTGGATCATGCAGGTTTGTACGCCATGCGTCGTAAGATGGGTATGTTATTTCAGTTTGGCGCATTGTTTACAGACATGTCGGTGTACGATAACGTGGCTTTTCAAATGCGTGAGCACACGAATTTGCCGGAAGAGATTATTCACGATTTGGTTATGATGAAATTGCACGCAGTGGGTTTGCGTGGCACGCATAATTTAATGCCAGCCGAGCTTTCCGGTGGTATGGCGCGGCGTGTGGCGCTGGCGCGCACGGTGGCACTGGATCCGATGTTGATTATGTATGATGAGCCGTTTGCCGGACTCGATCCTATTTCCCTGACTGTAGTTGGTAATTTGATCAAGCGCTTGAATGATGCGTTGGGCGCGACCTCTATAGTTGTCACGCATGATGTGCAGGAATCGCTTAAGATTGTGGATTATCTATATTTCGTGGCGGAGGGGGTCATCATTGCGGAAGGCACGCCGGACGAAATTAGGGCATCAGACAAGCCCTTTGTGCAGCAATTTGTAAATGGCGAAATGGATGGGCCGGTGCCATTCCATTATCCGGGTGGAGATTATCAGCAAGACTTAAAATTGAAGCACACCGAGCTAGTAAAATTTAATAAGAGAAAAGTGACCGTGAGACATTTTGGCCCAGATCGAAGACAGAAAAAATGACAACAGCGATCACTAAATATTTAGTTGGGATTGGTCGTACAGTAATGAATGCGTTATGGCGAATCGGCATAGGAACACGTTTCTTGAGCCTGATATTGCTGAACTCTGGCATTAGCTTTAGCCGTTTTCATTTAACAATTCGGGAGTTATTTTTCAGCGGGGTGATGTCGCTCATTATTATTCTGGTGGCTGGCATGTTTGTTGGCATGGTGTTGGGTTTGCAGGGTTATGAGACACTCAAGCGCTATGGTTCGGAATCGGCACTGGGTTCGCTGGTCGCCTTGAGCCTTGTGCGAGAACTGGGACCCGTGTTAGCAGCCTTGCTTTTTGCCAGTCGTGCGGGCTCGGCCATGACTGCAGAAATTGGTTTGATGAAAGTAACCGAGCAGATTTCAGCAATGGAAATGATGGCTATTAACCCCATCGCCCGCGTGGTTGCGCCGCGCTTTTGGGCGGGCGTGTTTGCCGTACCCCTGCTGGCAGCCATGTTTTCCGTGATGGGTGTGTTCGGGGGATATTTGGTCGGAGTGGTGTTGATAGGTGTAGATGAAGGCTCGTTCTGGTCACAGATGCAATCGAATGTCGATTTTCAGCACGATGTGTTGAATGGCGTGTTTAAAAGCTGTGTATTTGGCGCGGTGGTGACGGTGATTGCCCTGTTTGAAGGCTATGATGCACCTCCTACAGCAGAGGGGGTTTCGGGTGCAACCACGCGCACGGTGGTGGAATCGTCACTGGCAATTTTGATTTTGGATTTTATTTTGACCGCACTAATGCTTTAGGAGGGGTAGCATGGAACGCACAACGCTGGATTTATGGGTAGGAATATTTGTGGTCGCAGGCTTAGGCGCATTAGTCACACTGGCACTTAAAGTGGGAAATCTCGGTACGTATAATGTGTCAGAGACCTACCAATTGGAGGCGTATTTTTCCAACATAGGCGGACTTAAAGCGCAAGCTTCGATCAGAAGCTCGGGTGTGTTGGTTGGGCGGGTGTCAAACATCACATTAGATACTGAACGCTATGAAGCCAAAGTTACCATGAGCATAGACAAGCGCTACCAATTTCCCCAGGATACTTTCGCCAACATCCTGACTTCAGGATTATTGGGTGAGCAATATATAGGGTTGGTGCCGGGTGGTGAGGAGGATTTTCTCAAGTCAGGTGATGTGGTTAAGAAGACCCAATCGGCAGTGGTGCTGGAAGATTTAATAGGCAAGTTTTTGTTTAACTCATCTTCAGAGAATTCAGAGAAAAAATAATAGCGTTGCATTACACGAAAGGCTGGAAATGAATAAGCCGCAAACAGGTATAAACGAGGAATAAATAAAATGGAAATGATTAAAATGAGTGGATGGTCATTATGCATAGCACTGCTGCTAGGCATGTCTTCAGCTGCGCGCGCTGACATATTAGAGCCGGATGTGTTGATTAAAAACACCGTTCAGGATGTGCTCACGATAGTCAAGCAGGACAAGGAAATTAAAAAGGGTAATCAGCAAAAAATTCTGGCCTTGGTCAATGAAAAAATATTGCCGCACTTTGATTTTACTCATATGACCCGGCTGGCGGTGGGCAGGTCTTGGCGTACCGCCACACCCGAGCAGCGACAAGTGTTGGAAAGTGAATTTCAGCAATTGCTGGTGCGAACCTACACCAAGGCATTTACGGTTTACAGTAACTACGATGTGGAGGTTAAGCCGTTAAAAATGGAAAGCGGGGCGACTGAGGTAACGGTCAGAACGCTTATCCGTATGCCGGGCGGACAGCCTATCACGGTCGATTATGA